>CAZGEF010000011.1:0-44561 GCA_964525005.1 uncultured Rhabdothermincola sp. | reverse complement strand
ATCCCCACGAAAATCGCGAGTCCGACGGCCGGATTGCTCAGCAGTCTCCTAGGCAACCGACGAACCAGGCCGACGAACAACCAGGCCAACGAACGAGGCCAACGAACCAGGCCGAGATGAACCGGGGGGTCACCATGCTCGTGCTCAAGAACGCCAAGGTCTTCGACGGCCGCAAGATGCGGCCGGGCACCCACGACGTGACCGTCGACGGCAACGTCATCGCGTCGATCGATCCACCCGGCCAGACCGACGTCGTCGATGTCCGGGTCGTCGACGTCCGGGGGATGACGCTGATGCCGGGGCTCATCACCTGCCACCTGCACCCGGACTTCTACCTGTTCGACATGACGAAGGGCGAGAAGCCGGGAAAGGAGCTGCCTCCGGGCGTCATGACCGCCATCGGGGTGCGAACCTGCCGGGTGCTGCTCGACAGCGGCTTCACCGGCTACGTGGGCGCGGCGTGCGCGCACGACATCGACGCCTCGCTCAAGATGGCCATCACCCAGGGCATCATCCCCGGTCCGCGCATCCGGGCCTGCGGTCACCACATCGGCACGACCGGCGACATGAACAACCGGTCGCGGTGGTGGAAGCCCTACACGACACCGGGCCTCGATGTGCTCGGCGACGGTCCCGACGAGCTCACCAAGATCGTGCGAGAGGAGATCGCCCGCGGGGTCGAGACCATCAAGGTCATGGCCAGCTCGGGCCACGGCATCCCCGGCAGGACGACCCGCAACATCTCGCGCCGCGAGCTGGCCGCCATCGTCGACGCCGCCCACGAGCGCGACGCCAAGGTGCGGGCGCACGTGGCCGACAAGGCGATGATCCTCGAGTGCATCGAGCTCGGGGTCGACGTCGTCGACCACGGTGACGAGATCGACGACGAGTGCATCGAGAAGATGGTCGAGGCCGGCACGTTCTGGGTGCCCAGCCTGGTGTACCTGTGGAGCCTGTTCGAGATCGGCATGGCGACGCAGTTCGGGGTGACCCGGGAGATCTACGACCACGTGCGGGCCACGCTGCCCAAGGCCCAGGCCGCCGGCGTGCGCATCCTGGCCGGAGACGACTACAGCGGCATCTTCCGCACCTACCTCGAGGACGACCCGCTCGACCACCAGGTCGGCAACTACGGCCGCGAGCTCGCCTACTACGGCGAGATCGACGGCCTCGACCCCGCCGACGTCGTGAGCTGGGGCACGGCCAACGCCGGTGAGCTGCTCGTCGACCCCCCGGCCCGGGTCGGCGTCGTGGAGCCCGGAGTGCTGGCCGACCTCATCGTCATCGACGGCGATCCCGTGGCCGACCTGTCCCTGCTGGCCCGACCGCGGGACGCGCTGAAGGCCGTCATCCGCGATGGCGTCGTCGTCATCGACAACCTGGGTGAACGACAGCCGGTGTCGCTGTGATCGCACCGGACGGCGCCTCCGACGTCGTTGTTCCCTTCATCGTTCTGGCTGGGATCGTTGGCCAGGACGACGGGGATGGCACAGGTGTTCTCCGCCAACGATCCCAGCCAGAACGGCGTGAGGAGAGCAGGACACGATGACCACCACCGATGACCACCTCGTCCGACGAAAGGTCGTCTTCATCACGGGAGCGGCATCAGGTATCGGTCGCCAGACCGCGGAGACCTTCGTGCGCCGCGGCTGGACGGTCGTGCTCGCCGACGTGGACGGCGAGACCGGCCTCGCCGTCGAAGCCGAGCTGCGCGAGCTCGGCGACTGCACCTTCCTGCCGTGCGACGTCACCGACGACGAGTCCGTGCGCGCCGCGGTCGAGGGCACCGTCGCCACCCATGGCCGCCTCGACGCGGCGTTCAACGCGGCAGGCATCGACGGGGACATCGGCAAGCGCACCGCCGAGGGCACCCTCGAGAACTGGAACCGGGTCATCGCCGTCGATCTCACCGGCACCTGGTCGTGCCTGCGCTACCAGATCCCCGCCATCGTCGACTCCGGCGGTGGGGCCATCGTGAACTGCGCGTCGGTGGCCGGCATCCGCGCCGCGGCCACCGTCTCGGCCTACACCGCGGCGAAGCACGGGGTGGTGGGGCTCACCAAGGTCGCCGCGCGCGAGTACGCCCGTGACGGCGTGCGGGTCAACGCCATCTGCCCGGGCACCGTCGACACGCCCATGTTCCGCGCCTCGATGACCGAGGAGATGATCGAGCACTTCACATCGCTCAACCCTTCTGGCAGGGTGGCACGGACGACCGAGATCGCCGACGCGGCGTTCTGGCTGTGCGAGGGAGCGCCGACGTACCTGACCGGCCAGGTCATCTCGATCGACGGGGGTGCGGGCGCCTGACCAGGCTCCCGCAGAGGGAAAGGACCAGCGCGATGGAACGAGATCAGACCCGCCCGAGCGGCGGAGAGCGGGGTGCCCGCCCGAGCGGCGGAGAGCGGGGTGCCCGCCCGAGCGGCGGAGAGCGGACGATCGACGAGGAGCGGCTCCACCGCAAGCAGCGGCTCGCCGCCGCCTTCCGCGTGTTCGCCCGGAACGGCTTCGACGAGGGCATCGCCGGGCACATCACCGCCCGCGACCCCGAGCGCCTCGACCACTTCTGGGTCAACCCGTTCGGCCGCAACTTCGCGCTGATGCGCGTCTCCGACCTCATCCTCGTGAACCACGACGGCGACGTCGTCGAGGGCACCCGCAGCGTCAACCCGGCGGCGTTCGCCATCCACTCCCAGGTCCACGCGGCGCGACCCGACGTGGTCGCGGCGGCCCACTCGCACTCGGTGCACGGCAAGGCGTGGTCGACGCTCGGCCGTCTCCTCGATCCGATCACCCAGGACGGCTGCGCCTTCTACGACGACCACGGCCTGTACGACGAGTACCACGGGATCGTCTTCGATCTCGACGAGGGCAAGCGCATCGCCCACGCGATCGGCGACGGCAAGGGGGCGATCCTCGTGAACCACGGGCTGATCACCGTGGGGCGATCGGTCGAGGAGGCCGCCTTCTGGTTCCTCGCCATGGACCGCGCCTGCCAGGTCCAGCTGCTCGCCGAGGCCGTCGGGACACCTCGGCCGATCGACCCCGACCAGGCGGCCCGGACGGCGGAGCTCGTCGGATCGCCCGCGTCGGGACGTGGCGCGTTCAAGAGCCTGTACGAGCTCATCGTCCGCGACGAGCCCGATCTCCTCGACTGAGGGCCGCGGCAGCAACGCGTCGGAGGGCGATGTCGAGGGGGTTGGACCGATGGGCCGGTCAGCGTCGCGACGAGGTCGACGTCCTCGTCGACGTGCAGCCCGGGCGCCCGAACGGCCGTTCATGGCACTCCGTGCCACCTATGACTACGGTCTGGCCATGCACCGGAACCTGTTGAGCACGTTCGTGATCGATGCGCCGTCCGACGTCAGCGGCGAGCTCGTCGCCTTCTGGGCGGGGGCGCTCGGCGCCGAGGCCGTCCAGACCCGCATGCCGCAGTACACGATCCTGGAGGATGCGGCCCGACCGAACCGCGTGGTCGTCCAAGACGTCGGATCCGACGGTCACGCCGGTGTGCACCTCGACATCCACACCGATGACCTCGACGCCGAGGTGGTGCGCCTGGTGGGGTTGGGCGCCACCGTGGTCGACGACTCGTGGGCCGAGCATCCCGGCAAGTGGGTCATCATGCGCGACCCGTCGGGCATGGAGTTCTGCGTCGTGTGGGCGCTCAACCCGTTGCGGCCCCAGGCCGACCGCGACGACTTCGAAGCACGGGCGACGGCGGTCGGCTGATGCAGCATCCCGACACCGACGACATCGTCCAGCTCGGCCACCTCTGCGCGGCCTACTCGGCGCGGCTCACCCAGGGCGACATCGGCTACGTGATCGAGCACCTGATGACGCCTGACGGCACCTACAGCGCGTTCGGTGAGGTCTACTCGCTCGCCGACTGGCCCGCCCTGGTGGCCGCCGCGCCCTCCGGGTTGTTCCTCACCGGCGACCCCGAGCTCCAGATCGACGGCGACGAAGGAACCGGGACCGTCCCCCTCCTGTTCATCGACCAGACCGACCACCGCATGCGCATGGGCTGGTACCGCGACACCTACCGGCGGATGGACGACGGCTGGCGTCTCGCCACTCGCAAGATGACCTTCCTCCGCCGTGACGGCTCCGCCGACTCCGGCAACCCCCACGACCCCCGCCGCCCCTCGCCGACGAGCTGAGACTCGGGGACCCCATCCAGATGAGACGACGATCCCCGGTCGATGGGCCGCAAACCAGGGGGGAGGGGGAGGGAACGCGGGTGTGACCCGGCACGGGGTGTGCCGGGTCACCTTCGGGGTGTCCGAATCGGTTGAGCCTTTGATTGGTCTGACGCTGATCGGTGTGAGGTGTTGGGGTCCGCCCGGTCGGTCACCCGGTGGGGGTGGTGCCGGGCCCGGGTTTGGGTCTGGGTTGGCCGTAGCGGGGTGGCTCGCCGGGCCGGTTGACCGCCACGGTGTTGGTGTCGACGTCGAGCACGAAGTCCCAGTGGTCTCGGTGGAGCAGGTGGTGGTGCTTGGAGCACAACATGACCAAGTTGTCGTAGTCGGTGGTGCCGCCGTGTTCCCAGGCGATGATGTGGTGGATCTCGGTCGCGGTGGGGGGCCGGTCGCAGCCGGGCCAGCGACAGCCGCGGTCGCGCACCGCGATCGCGGTGCGCAGGTCGGCAGGGATCGTGCGGGTGGCGCGCCCGTAGTAGAGGACCGCACCATGGGTGGACAGGATCACCTTGTGGATCTCGGCTTCGCACGCGGCTGCGGCGATCATCTCGGCGGTGATCGGGTCGCCGGTCTCGACGTCGAGACCGCCGTGGCCGGCGAGGAGGTCTTCGAGGGTGATCATCAGGTTCAGGTGCGGCCGGTTCTTGCGGGCCTTGGGTTCGTGGTCACCGAGGTAGAACCGGCAGATCGCGTCGAGGCCCTCGGCCTGACGCTCTGACAGCGCCATGGGTTCGTCACGGTTGTGGGCCGGCATGGCTTCGGCCAACGCGGCGCGCAGCACCGCGAGGTGATCGGCGTCGAGATCGAGGCTCCCGGCCCCGCGACCGTCGAGCAGGCCCGACAGGTGCAACGAGTTCGCTTTCGGGGCCGGTCCGTCGTCGTCGTCGATGACCGCGTCGGCTTTGGCCCGCCAGGTGCGCATCACCCCCGCCGTGTCGGCCGGTGACAGTCCCGCCAGGGCCGGGACCAGGTTCGCTTCGCCCTCGGCCCACAACGGTGCGACACGGTCGGACAGGTTCGCCACGATCGCGTCGACCTGACCACCGGTGAGCGCACCGCACAGCCACGCCGCCGACGTGACCGGACAACCCGCCAGACGCCGCGCCGTCTTGGACGCAGCGGTGGCCCGCTTCGGGGCCATGGCGCCCCGGTCCTTCAACCAGCCCGTCATGGACACCGCACCGTCATCCTCGAACAGGCCGGCCCCCGTCACCTCGCCGATCAACGTCGAGGTCTTCGCGACCAGGCGGTCGGTGATCGACAGCACCCCGGCCAACACCTCGGTATCGACCGGCAACCGCAACCTCTCGACCGCCAGCGCGAGATCGACCAGGCACGGATCGACCCCGTCGACCAACGACGACGAGCCACCACCAGAGCTACCGGTGCCATCGGCGCTACCAGGCTCGCACGCCGGTTCATCCTCGAAGAACGGGAACCCATCCACGACCATCACCGTACTGGTGTTCGATGACAAGAACCCCCAATGACCACCCGTGAACTGGCGTACGAATCCGTAGCCCGGTCCACGTACCGGTGGCGCGGCGGATCACGCCCGGTGGGCGAGCACCTCGGCGACGGCATGACGCCCGATGGCCGCGGTGCGTTCGTCGCCGTGCAGGTAGGCGACCCCCAGCGCGAGCGACCAGGCTCTGGCCCGACTCCAGGTGTGGTCGTCGATGGGGACGACCGTGCCGGCAGCCTCGCGGAAGGCCGCTCGAGCGTGATCAGGAAGGACGATCCACGCGACCGAGAGATCGGCGGCGCGGTCCCCGGCGGTGAGGTCGCCGAAGTCGATGACGCCGCTCAGCGCGTCGCGTTCGACGAGGATGTTGAGCGGGTGGAGGTCGCCGTGCAGCCAGCGAGGCGGCCCGTGATCGGTCGGGGTGTCGACCAGCGTGGTCCAAGCCGCCTCCACGGCAGAGCGATCGACGGCATCGCCGACGGTGTCGAGCCCGACCAGCAAGCGGTCCGTGCGCTCCACCAGGGGGCGCCCCCGATACGGGTTGGCGGGTGCGTCCCGGGGTGCCGGCAGGTGGAGCGCGGCGAGGAAGGCGCCGAGTTGGACAGCTACCCGATCCCAATCGGCAGGCGGCCGGTCGCCGATGACATCCCCCTCGATCCACGGCACGACCGACCACGACCACGGGTAGCCGTGACCGGCGACGCCCTGGTGCAACGGCACCGGGACGGGCAGCGGCAATCGTGGAGCCAGGACGGGAAGCCACCGCTGCTCGTTGACGATCAAGGGCGCGGCCATCGTCCGCCGAGGCATCCGCACCGCCAGATCGTCGCCGAGCCGGAACAACACGTTGTCCCACCCTTCCCGGACCCGGGCGAGGGGAAGGTCGGTCCACTGCGGGCACTGCTGGGACAACAGCTGGTGGACCACGTCCTCGTCGATCTCGACATCAGCTACCGGCCCCGACACCACGCCATCGTCGCGCACCCGCCCCACGGCGAGACCAAGGGCACCGACCGTTGGAGCTCGCCGACGGTGATGGCGTGCGGTCATCCATCGGGATGCACCTCCGGTCCTCCTGGCTCCAAGGAGTTCTCACCCAGAGCCTCGCGACGCGATAGCTCGAGTCGAGTGCTTGCTCACGGCTCCAACGCTGCAACCGAGGACGTCAGCAACCTCTGCGTGAGACGGTCCGGCGTAGTTGCGGAGAAGAACGACGTCTCGCTGCCGTCGGGAACGGTGAGCTATCGCCTCCATCAGATCGAGGTGATGCTCGATCCATCGAGCCGGACAGGGGAGTGCCGGCTGCTCGAGCTCGCCGGGAGCTCGCCGGACCGGTGAGCCGACGCGATCAGGAGCTCGGCAGGCCCAGGATCCGCGCCGCGATCAGGTTCTTCTGGATCTGGCTCGTGCCGCCCATGACGCTCTGGGCCCGGCTGTACAGGTAGGTGTTGAGCATCGTCGGGTCGTCGCCGTCGTGGGCGCAACCGGCCACGCTCACCGCGGCATGGCCGACGGCTTGTTCCACCCAGGTGTTGAGCAGCTTGTCGACCGAGCCCTCCGGTCCGTGCTCGATGCCGTCGAGCCGATCGGACAGGCGGCGGTTGACCAGGTGCTGCAACATGTCGGCCTCCACGATGGCCCACGCCAGGTCGCGGCGCTGCTCGTTCGTGTAGGCATCGGGGTCGGAGCGAACCCGTTCGGTCAGCTGCCTCGCCGTCTTGGTGTACCGGCTGGCGTTGCCGATCTCCTGGGGTTCGCGCTCGTGGCTGAGCACGGTCATGGCGACCCGCCACCCCTCGCCCGGCTCGCCGATCATGTTGGTCGCCGGAACCCGGGCACCGTCGAAGATCACCTCGCCGAACTCGCGGGTGATGCCGTTGATCATGGGCAGCGGGCGCTGCTCGATGCCCGGCTGGTCCATCGTGATGGCGAACGCGGACAGGCCCTTGTGCCGTGGCACATCCGGATCGGTCCGGGCCAGCAGGAAGCACCAGTCGGCGAGGTCGGAGTAGCTCGTCCACACCTTGTGGCCGTCGACCACGTACTCGTCGCCGTCGCGCACGGCGCTGGTGCGCAGCGAGGCGAGGTCGGAACCGGCATCGGGCTCGCTGAAGCCCTGGCACCACCGCTCGGTGCCGGTGATCAATCCGGGGAGGAACCGGTGCTTCACGTCGTCGCTCGCGTGGTGGAGCACGGCGTGGACGAGGTAGCCGAGGCTCGGACGGGGCGGCGCACCGGCCCGGGCCAGCTCCTCGTCGACGATCACGTCGTAGGCGCTGGGCATGTCGTGGCCGCCGTACTCCTCGGGCCACGTGAGACCGAAGAACCCTCCGGCGTGGAGGGACCGGTGCCAATCGGGCTGGCGCTCCCAGTACTCGTCCGAGGTCGACGACGGCGGCAGGTGCGGGTTGTTGTCCTCCAGCCACGCCCGCAGGCGCCGGCGGAGCTCGGCTTCGTCCGGGGAGTCCCTGAAGTCCACGATCAGCCCCCGATACCCGCGTGGGCCAGCACCCGGTCGAGGTTGGGGCCGACCCCGCCCAGGACGTCGGTCGCCAGCAGGGACCGGCGCAGGTGGACGTGGGCGAGGCACTCCCAGGTGTTGCCGATGCCGCCGTGCACCTGGATCGCCGCCTCGCACACCTCGCGCGCGCCGCGCGCTGCGTAGGCCTTGGCCGATGCGGTCGCGGCGAGGGCGTCGGCGGGCTCGAGGGCGTCGACCGCCCACGCCGCGTGCAGCAGCGCGGTGCGTGCCCCCTCCACGTGGACCAACGCCTCGGCCAGGAGGTGGGCGACCGCTTGGAACGAACCGATGGGCACGCCGTACTGCTCGCGTTGCCCGGCGTAGTCGACCGACAGGTCGAGCGCGCCCTGCATGGTGCCGACGAGGTCGGCCGTCGTGGTGGCGAGCGCCAGGGCCGTCCACCTCGTGCGGTCGTCGGGCGACAGCGCTCCGAGGCGTTCGTGCGGTTCGGGTGCGAACGCGATCGACGGTCGGGTCAGGTCGAGCGAGACGAGCTCGCCGTGGAGCGGCGCGACCGACAGCGAACCGTCGACGTCGACGACCAGGGCGGCGGTCGCTCCGGCCGCGTCGATGGCCACCGCGGGCGTGCCGGGCACGGCGAGGGCCGACAGGTCCGGGGCGAAGGCGACGGTCTCGTTCGCCGTCGCGGGGCTCGCCCCCGCCAGGCGCCGGAGCTCGCCGGCGAGGACCGGCCCCACGAACGCGGCGTCGGCGAGGCCCCGCGCCAGCTCCTCGGCGACGATGGAGACCTCGACGCCCGACGCCCACGGCCCGCGGCCGTCGTCGGGCAGGCGCAGCTCGCGCCAACCGGTGGCGGCGATCGCCGCGTCGAGCTTGCCGGCACGTTCGGCATCGTCGAGGGCACCCACCGCACGGGGCCCGAGCTGGCCGACCACCTGGGCCACCGAGTCGCGCAACGCTCGTTGCTCGGCGGTGGAGCGGACGTCCATCAGCGGAGCTCCCGGGCGTCTTGTCCGCTCTCCGCCGCTCGGGCGTGGTCTTGTCCGCTCTCTGCCGCTCGGGCGTGGTCTTGTCCGCTCTCTGCCGCTCGGGCGTGGCGGCCGAGGTACTCGTCGAGCGTGGCGTGGAAGTGGCGGATGCGGCTCTCCTGGTAGCGGGCCAGCGTGGTGGCAGGGCGCACCGAGGCCCGGAGACCGCGCTGCACTCGGGCGAAGGTGGAGCCGTCCTGGTTGAACACCCGTCCGAACACGCCGAGCTCGGCGACGTCGGCCCACGTCTCGCCCTCGCCGATGATCCGGGTGGGCGACGCCGGCGGTCGGCCGCTCTCCGGCACGGGCTCGAGCACCATGATGTCGATCACGCAGGAGTCAGGGTTGTGGCCGTCGGGGCGGAACCGGTAGGCGAACGAGGTCAAGAACCCGGCCCACGGCATGAAGTTGGGGAACAGGAAGTACTCGATGCCGTCGAGGAGCTCGGCGTCGGTGACCTCCGAGTAGTCGCGTCCCGTGCGCCGGCCGAGCGAGCTGCGGACCCGGGCACCGAGGACCTGACGGGCGTCGAGGCCGTCGTCGATGGTGACCTCGGCGTCGCGCGAGCCGAGCATGGCTCGGACGATCTCGATGTCGTCGAGGGGACGGTCGAGGTGCTCGCTGCTGATCCCGACCGCGGTGATCATGCGGCTCACGTGGCTGCCGTACACGTCGTACTCGCTGAGCGAGTCGGCGGCGGTCGCGAGCAGCTGCGGATGCACCGCCATGGTGTGGTAGGCCTCGATGAAGGCCTCGAGCGCGACCTTCCAGTTGCACGGCATGACCCGCACGGTGTGCGAGGCGAGGTAGCGGTCCTCGAGGGGCCACCGCTCGAAGTGCCACGGCAGGTCCTGGAGGTGCTCGGTGAGCGGCGCGGCGGAGGGGTCGATGTTGACGAACACGAAGCCGCCCCAGGTGCCGACCCGGGCCTCGGGCAGGCACAGGTCCTCGGGTGCGACGTGGGGGAAGTCCCACGCGCAGGGCAGCTCGTCCAACGTGCCGTCGAGGTGCCAGCTGAAGCCGTGGTACGGGCACCGGAAGCCCTTGATGTTGCCCGGCCGCGTGCGCAGTTGCGTGCCTCGGTGCAGGCACGAGTTGTGATACGCCCGGATCTCGTCGGGGCCGGTGCGCACGATGACGAGCGACCAGTCGACGATCTCGTAGACGAGCGAGTCGCCGACCTCGGGGATCTGCTCCTCGCGGCACGCCATCTGCCACGTCCGGGCCCACACCCCCTCGACCTCCCGCTGGTGGAAGCCGGCGTCGAAGTACCGCGACGGGGCGATGCCGCTCGTGCCGGTGCAGCCGACCGACGTGGCCCGCAGGGCGACGGGAACCGGTCGGACCTCGCCGTCGAGCAGCTCCTGGTAGAAGCGCTCGCCTCGCGGCCTGTCGTCGGTCTGGCCCGTCGTCGGTCCCACCTCTGATGCCGTCACGCCCGTACCTCCTGGGGCAGCAGGACCGTGCGGAGCCGCCGATCGACGATCTCCACGTGCAGTCCGCTCGTGGTGCGGTGGTAGGCGCACATCGGCGGTGCGTCGTCGCTCATGGCGATGGTGGCCAGGTGCACCGCCCCCTGGGCGGTGAGCGCCCCGGCGGTGGCGGCCACGTCGTCGACCCAGTAGCCGAGGTGGTGGGCGTGGCCCGGAGCGATCGCGGTCCACACGGTTCCCTCGACGGACTGGACCAGCTCCACGTGGTGGGGGCCCTCGATGGACAGGGCGTACGCGGTCCGCACCGTCGTGGTGCCTTCGTCGGTGCGCAACCGGACGTCGGTGCCGCCGTCGCTCCACGTGAGGCCCAGCTCGCGACCGAGCCCGGCCTTGGCCGCCTCGAGGTCGTCGACGACGATGCCGGTGTGCCACAGGTCGGCAGGGGACAGGATCGCGCTCGCGCTCATACGGCGGATTCCTCCGACGGTGCGGGCCGGCCCTGGGGTCCCGGTCGGTCCAGGCGGTCCAGGACCGCCGCCACGAGCCGGTCGTGCTGTACCTTCGTGCCGCTGCGGTTCATGGGGATCTCCTCCTCGGCGAAGAACAGGACGTGGTGGGGAACCTTGTAGCTGGCTACCCGATCCTGTAGGAAGGCGGTGATGTCGGCCTCGGTCGTGGAAGCCCCGTCCTTGAGCGCCACGCAGACCACCGCGATCTCGTCGCGACGCTGGTCGGGGATGCCGACGACCCGGGCCAGCTTGATCGGCTCGTAGGCCGAGAGCTGCACCTCGATCTCGGCCGGTGAGATGTTCGCGCCCGCCATCTTGATCATGTCGGTGAGGCGGCTGTCGAAGGTGACGTGACCGTCCTCGTCGAAGGACCCCAGGTCGCCGGTGCGATGCCACCCGTCCGGGTCGAGGCTCTCGGCCCGGGTCCGCTTCACGTAGCGCTCCATCAACGTGGGGCCCCGCACGAGCAGTTCGCCGCGCTCGCCGGGGCCGAGCGCGGCGCCCGTCTCGGGGTCGACGACGCGCAGCTCGTTGCCCGGCAGCAGGCGGCCGAAGCTCGCGGGGCGGAACTCGTCGCGCCGGGCCGTCGACGGCATCGCGGTGAAGAACGACGCCGTCTCCGACATGCCGTAGCCGACGGGCATGTTCCAGCTCTCGTCGCCCCGCACCGTGGGGTGTCGGGTGAAGATGGACTTGCCGAACACCTTCGTGCACGACGAGAGGTCGGCCGTCGCCCAGCCGGGGTGCTCCTCGAGCGACCGTGCCTGGTGCCCGAACACGTGCGGTTCGGTGACCCGCTCGCGTTCGATCAACCGGAGGGCTTCGCCGGGTTCGTACCGCTCCTGCATCACCCAGGTGGCGCCTCCGGCGAGGGTCGCCCCGAGGGCCGCGTTCAGGCCCGCGGTCCAGAAGATGGGGAGGGGGCACCACACGCGGGTGTCGCCGTCCCGGCCGAAGAGCCGGGCCTGGGTCGCCCACTGGCGGGCGATGGCGCCCTGGGTGTGCACGACGCCCTTGGGTTGGTCGGTCGTGCCCGAGCTGAACACGACGAGCGCCGGGTCGGACCGGTGGACCTCGGCCACGATGGCTTCGAGCAGCTCGTGGCCGATCGCGTCCCCCCGGCCGAGGAAGGCGTCCCATGGCGCGATGCCGTGCGCATCGTGCGCGGGGCCGACCGCGGCGACGTGGCGGAGGCTCGGGAACGCCGGGTCGAGGACGGGGCCGGCGCCGGTCGCGGCACCGCACAGGTCGACGACGTCGGCCGCGAAGGTGCGTCGGCCCAGGGTGGTCTGGAGCACGAGGACACGGATGTCCGCCTGGCGCAGCAGGTGCGCCAGCTCGGGTTCGGTCGAGAACGTCGACAGCGGGACGGCGATCGCTCCGACCAGCGAGGCCCCGAGGACGGAGGCGACGGCTTCGGGGCGGTTCCCCATCAAGATGCCGACGCCATGGCCCTTGCCGACACCCTCGGCGACCAACGCCCTGGCCACGCGGCGGGATTGGTGCACGAGGTCGGCGTAGGTCCACCGGACGGTCTCGGGAGCGGTGCCCGGAGATCGGAGCGGATCGTCGAAGACGAGGGCCTCGCGGTCGGGATGGATCGCCGCTCGCTCCGCCACGATGGCGCCGAGGGTCTGCGCACGGGCCAGCTCGTCGTCGCCCAACGATGGACCGACGAGCCCTGGTGACGTTCCCTCGGCCGTGTCCCCCACGGGGGCGACGCTATCCGACGGGTGGCACTCAGTGCCACCCGTCGGCTCGTCGGATCTCGGATCGTCGGATCGTCGTTCGCGGGTTCGGTGCCGTCGAGCCGGCCGGACCGGCTGGAGCCAGGTGCTAGAAGTGGTCCGTGACCCGACGTGCGTCCACGACGCCCAACCCGCAGATGGTGACGTCGCCCATCGCCATCGAGAAGGCCGCCCTCCAGGTCTTCGAGGAGCGCGGGTTCGAGGCCACCACCGTCGAGGACATCGCCGCGGCCGCCGGCATCTCGCGCCGCACCTTCTTCCGGTACTTCCCGTCGAAGAACGACACCCTCTTCGCCAATTTCGACGACATCCTCGCCGAGCTCGAGGAGTGGTTCGCGGCGGCCGACGACGACCAGCCCATGTTCGACGTCATCGCCGAGGCGACCATGCGCTTCAACCGGGTGCACGTCGACGGGGCGGCCGCGCACCGCGAGCGCATGGAGCTGATCCTGCACACCCCGGCGCTGCGAGCGAACGCGTCGCTGCGCCACGCCGAGTGGGGGGCCGTCATCGCTCGCTACGCGGCGCGACGCCTCGGTGTCCCCGCCGACGACCTGGCGGCCCAGCTCGTGGGCCACGTGGCGCTCGGCACGGCGAACGCCGCCTACGAGCGGTGGCTGCGCGACGATTCGAGCGACCTCGCCGAGCTCATCACCACGGCCTTCACCATGGCGCAGTCCCTGTCCGACCTCGGCGACGAGCCCTGACCGACGATCACCTGCCAGAGGATCACCTACCGGACGATGACCTGCCCGGAGGTCAGTGGGGGAGCGGCGCGTCGTTGTTCAGCCCCTCGGCCATGAGGTAGAGGCAGAACTCGTTGCCTTCCGGGTCGCGCATGGGGCGCCAGGTGAAGCCTTCGAGTCGATGGGTCACGCCGGGCTCGAGCCAGCTGCCGCCGAGCTCGAGCACCCGCGCCGTGGGACCCTCGAGCTCGTCGACGACGAGGTCGAAGTGGGCCCGGTTCTTGCCCACCTTGGCCTCGGGGACGCGCTGGAGCACGACCATGAGGCCTTCGCGGTTGGCGTTGAGCGCGGTGTAGCGGCCGTCGTCGTAGCTGAGCAGCACGTCGACGTCCTGGATCTTGGTCCAGAACTCGATGAGCGGTTCGGGGTCTTGGGTGTCGAGGACGATGTAGGCGGGCACGGTGCGACTCCGTCAGCTCGTCGGGAGGTGGACGGGCAGGGTGGCCCAGCCGCGGACCTGGGAGCTGTCCATCTTGGCGTTGTCGAAGTCGACCTCCCAGTCCGGCCACCGGTTGAGGATCTCGTCGAGCGCGACTCGTGCCTCGAGGCGGGCGAGCGCCGCACCCAGGCAGAAGTGGATGCCGTGGCCGAAGGTCAGGTGGTGGTTGATCTGGCGGTGGATGTCGAAGGCGTCACCGTCGGGCGGGAACACCCGGCTGTCGCGGTTGGCCGACGCCATGATCGCCATCATGATGGCGCCCTCCGGGACGATCTGGCCGTACAGCTCGACGTCGCGGGTGACCGTGCGGCACGCCTGGAGAGCGGGCGGCTCGTAGCGCATCAGCTCCTCGACCGCGTTGGGGATCAGGGAGGGGTCAGCGGCGATCTCGTGGCGCTGGTCCGGGTGCAGGCCCAGGTTCTTGCCCATGTGGCCGATGACGCGGTTGGTCGTCTCGTTGCCCGCGGTGGCCAAGATGTTCACGAAGATCAGCAGCTCGTCGTGGGTCAGCGTGCGGGTCACACCCTTCTCGTCTTCGAACTCCGCGACCATGAGCTGGGTCATGAGGTCGTCGGACGGGTGCTTGCGACGCCAGTTTATGTAGTCGTCGAAGAACTGCGCGTCGGCGAACTGATCCTCGGTGAACTCCCCCGGCTTGCCCTCCTCGCGGCGGATCCCCTCGTCCTTGTGCACCCGGAGGTCCTCCTGGTCCTCCACGGGGATGCCGAGCAGCATGCCGATGACGGCCATCGGGAGGCGTGCGCCGAGGTCGAGCACGAAGTCGAGGCGGTCGGTGCCCACGATGGGGTCGAGCGTCTCCTGGCACATGGTGCGGATCTGCGGCTCGAGCGCGTTCATCTTCTTGGGCGTGAACACCCGCGACAGCAGGCCGCGATGGACGGTGTGGATGGGTGGGTCCTCGAAGATGAACACCCCGGATGGGAGGTCCATGTCCAGCTTGATCAGCTCGAGGACGCCGCCCTTGGCCGAGCTGTAGGTGGCGGGGTCCTTCAGGACCCCTTCCACGTCGTCGAACCGGCTCACGGCGAAGAACTCGTGCTCGTCGTTGTAGTAGAGCGGTGCTTCCTCGCGGAGTCGGGCGAAGGTCGGGAACGGATCGAACTGGATCTCGGGGTCGTACGGGTCGTAGTAGAGCCGGTCGCTCGTCGTCGTCGTGATGGTCATCGTGTCGGTCGATCCCCCCGGTGAGGTGCCACCCGAGCCCTCGGGTGGCACTGAGTGCCACGCCAACTATGGCACGCGACACACCACGGTTCCACCCACCTCGTTCGCGTGCCCTACGACCGCCCGCCGCCGAACGAGTCGAGACCGGCGTCCTTGGCCGACTCCTCGTCGACGATCCGATCCCAGTTGGCCACGATGTCCTCGGCCGTGGTGGGGCCGTCCGGATTCGTGTAGCCGGCGTTGAGGGTGACCCCGAAGCGGTGGAACATGCCGCCCCACGCGCCGAGGATCTGGCCGGTCACCGGGCAGGTCGGATGGGTCAGCACCGTGACCATCGGGCTGACCTTGTCCGGCTTCAGGAAGGCCATCGCCTCCGGGCTCTGCACGAGGCTGGCGCTGGCTTCGGCGTGGAAGGTCTCCGCTTCCATCATGGCCGTGTGCATGCGCGTCCCGAGGGCGCCGGGCGCGAGGAGGTTGGCCGTGATGCCGTGCTCCTCGCCTTCGAGGGCGAGTGACCGGGTGAGCCCGAGGAGGCCCGACTTGGCCGCTCCGTAGTTCGCCTGGGCCTGGGCGCCGAGGAAGCCCGAGGTCGACGTGACCGAGACGATGCGTCCACCGCCGCCCGCCTTCATGACCTTGAAGGCGGGGTGCAGGACGCGCATGGTGCCACGGAGGTTGACGTCGATGACGTCGTCGAAGTCCTCGATGGTCATCTCGTCGAACGGCAGGTCGCGCAGGATCGCCGCGTTGGCGACCACGGCGTCGAGCCGGCCCCAGGTGTCCATCGCCTGCTCGGTCAGGCTCGCCGCGCCCTCGACGGTCGACACCGATGCCGTGTTGGCCACCGCTTCCCCGCCCGCGGCGAGGATCTCCTCGACGACCTGCTGCGCCAGGCCGGGGTCGCTGCCCCCGCCGAAGGGGTGGCCGCCCAGGTCGTTGACGACGACCCTCGCGCCCCGGCCGGCCAGCTCCAACGCATGGCAGCGGCCCATGCCGCCACCGGCGCCGGTCACCACGATCACGTCGCCGTCGAACCTCAGCGTGCCCATCGCTTCCCCCCCGTCGTTCGGTCGACGACGCGTCGGCGTCGACCGGGCGGCCCCTCCGGCCGCCCGCGTGCCGAGGGTACCAGGGCCGTGGCACTCAGTGCCACGCGCGGCCCGGCGGCCCGCCCCGGCCCGGCCGACTGGGCAGCCGGCCGCTTGTCGCAGCGGATCCGGCGTTCACCGGTGGTGGGTTCCCGGGCGGGGTGCAGCCCGCAGGACGGCCTCGATGTGGGCGACGGCACAGGACGGGCCGTCCTCGGCGCGGAGTCGGGCTCCGAGCTCGGATGCCGCGCACCGCATCGGGCGGTCGTGGACCATCCGCGCCATCGCCGCGGTGAGGAGGTCGACCGACGCTCGCTTGGCCCTGATCGGTTCGGGGCCGACGCCGAGGGCGGAGATCCGATCGCCCCAGTAGAACTGGTCACCGAAGACCGGGAGCGCGATCGACGGGACGCCCGCCTCGAGGACCGCGGCGGTCGAACCTCCTCCGCCGTGGTGCACGACGCCGGCGGTCAGGGGGAACACCTGGTCGTGGGGGACCGAACCGACGCTGATGCAGCCCTCGGGGAGCCGGCTGGTGTCGAGGCCCCCACGGCCGTCCCAACCCTCCCCGAGCACGAGGCGGACCCCGGATCGGCGCGCCGCTTCGACGAGGCGGCGACCGAGGTGGGGCGGGGGCCTGACGGCCGTGCCCATGGACGCGAACATCGGCGGGGGACCGGCATCGAGGAAGCGGAGGAGGTCGTCGGGCAACGGGCGAGCCGACCCGGCGGGCATGGTCCACGCCCCTGTCGGAACGACGGTGCCCTCCCATTCGGGGGGAAGGTCTCGGACGAGCGGGCTCACGGCGGTCAGCCGAAGGGTCGGCGGCGCGACGCGCGCCGCGGCCGAGCCGAGGTGCGGCAGCCGGGGGAGCCCGAGCGTGTCCCGTCGCCAACGGTCGACCTGGGGCCGGTAGTACTCGCTCGTCCACTGGCGGAACATCGTGTGCCCCAGCCGCACGTAGGGCCGGCGCACGGCATCGGGCAGCCAGCATGGGGGGAGCGGAAGGGTCGGAGGGGGCACGGCGATGGTGGACGACATCCAGTTCTCGGGGTTCATGCCGCACGCGATGCCGGGCACGCCCCGTGCTGCGGCGAGGTGGCGTCCGAAGTTCGCGACCGGCTCCCACCAGACGACGGCGTCCGCGCCGCGTCCCGCCTCCGTGATCGCGGCGAGCGCCCGCTCCATCAGCGAGGCCCAGCCGACGAGGAGGAGTCGCCGGGTGCGCACCGGGTGTCGCCTCATCTCGAGGTCCAGGTCGAGGTCCGGATCGTCGTAGACGGCGTCGACCGCGGCGAGCACCTCGGCGGGGGTCAGGCCCGGGCACACCTCGACGTGGTGCACGGGCGTTGCCTCGACGAGGTTCGTGAACCCCTCGGGCGTCGCGAGCACGACCTCGTGGCCGGCGTGGCTGAGCGCCGAGGCGAGCGCGGCCAGCGGCTGGACGTCGCCCCGGCTGCCGAGAGCGAGGAGGAGCAGCCGTGCCATGCGGTCGATCCTGGGTCACCCGTCGACAGGTCGCACGCGCTCGAGGGGAAATGACGCTTTCGCCGCGAGGGGCAGATCACCCTTGACCAGGAGTGGTCGCTCCCCGACACTCGCCTCCACGTGGTGCCCACCCACGTCGTCCCGTGAGGCCGCCCAGCGCCTTCGGGCGCGGCCCGGAGCCTCGACGGCTCGACCTTGGTGGGGAGCCGGCACGGGCACCGTGAAGGGCAGGGCTGTGATGGATGTCGAGATGATCGTGGCGCCACCGGGGTGCCGAGACGGCGACGACATCGAGATCGTCCCCGACCCGCCCGGCATGTCCGCGGCCGAGGTCGAGCGCCGGCACCGACGACGGCACGCCGACCAGCGGATGGATCGGTTGTCGAGCCTCTCGGTCGACGGGGGTGCCCGGGCCTTCGTCGACATCGCTTGGGACGACCCCGACATGGACCTCGGGATCGACGACGAGCGGCTGCGCCTCCCCGCGTTCGACCCGCTCGCGTCGACGGAGTGGTACCGAACCCTGCCGCCCGAGCGCCAGAACCTCGTCGGCGCCTGGCGGTGGGCGACGGGGCTCACCCGCGGCTGGCACTTCGAGAACCTGATGCAGCAGTCCCTGCTGCTCCGGGCCCTGCACCTCACCGGCGAGTCGAGCGAGTTCCGCTACAGCTACCACGAGATCATCGAGGAGGCCCAGCACACCCTCATGTTCCGCGAGGTGGTCGACCGCATCGGCCTGCAGGTCGGCGGACCCCCGTGGTGGACCGGGCCCGCCGGGGTCTACAACCGGTTGCTCGCCCGGATGGCGGCACCTGCCTTCTTCGTGCTGGTGATCGGCGGCGAGGAGCCCGTCGACCGCTACCAGCGTCGGGCCATCCGGGCCGGGGTGCCGCATCCCCTCCTCGAGAGGATCCTCCGGATCCACGTCGCCGAGGAGGCCCGCCACGTCTCGTTCGCCAAGGCGACCCTGGCGCGCGACGTCGCCGATCTGGGTTGGGTCGGACGCCAGCTCCTCGGCATCCACGCGGCGACGAGCCTGTTCGTGATGGTTCGCATGATGCTCGTCCCGCCGGGCGCCATGGCGCGGGCACTGGGCGTGCGCCGACGCGTCCTCACCCGTCCGTACCGCACCGACGAGGGCCGGGCGTTCCTCGCCGACGCGGTGACCAAACCCCGGAACCTGCTTCGCGACCTCGGTGTGCTGCAGGGGCCGGCGAGCTGGCTCTGGCGCGCCCTCGGCCTGGGAACGCCGTAGGAGTCCTGGTGCGCATCGCTCTGCTCACCCTCGGTTCCCGGGGCGACGTCCAGCCCCTGGTCGTGCTCGCCGACGAGTTGCGCCGTCGGGGCCACGACATCGTGCTCGCCGTCCCTCCCAACCTCGTCGAGCTCGCGAACCGAGCTGGCTTCGACGAGTGCCTGCCCCTCGGCCCCGACAGCCAGGCGTTCGTCGAGTCCGAGCAGGGTCAGCGGTGGCTGGCCTCGGGCAACGTCCGCAAGTTCCTCAAGGCCATGGGCGAGGCCGGCCACGACATGGCCCCCGAGGCCGATCGGCAGCTCCTCCGGGCCGCGACGGGGGCGGACCTGTTGGTGTGCGGCGTGCTCGGTGAAGACCACGCCCTCTGCGTCTCGGAGGCCTGGGGCATCCCGATGGTGTCGATGCACCTGGTGCCGATCCGCCCGAACCGCCACTATCCGAATTTCCTGGTGACGGGCCGCAACCTGCGGTGGCCTGCGGCGAACCAGCTCAGCGGGGCCGTGGTCGAGAAGACCCTGTGGCGCATCTTGAGGTCGGACACCAACGAGCTCCGGGCTCAGCTGGGCCTCGAACCGGCGACGACCCCCACCCCTTCCCGCATGGCGCAGCGCCGGATCCTCGAGCTCCAGTGCTACAGCCGCCTCCTGCTCCCCGGCCTCGACCTCGGCCCCGACCGGCCCTTCACCGGCTTCCTCACACCCGACGCGGACCTGCGCATCCGACTGGGCGAGCACGAGGTCGACCCAGAGCTCGAACGGTGGCTCGACGCCGACGAACCGCCCGTCTACTTCGGGTTCGGGAGCATGCCGGTGCTCGACCCGCAGGCCACGTTCACGATGATCGAACGGGTGTCGGAGCGACGCGGCCAGCGGGCGCTCGTCAGCGCGGGATGGAGCGGGATGCGGGCGAGCGATGCCATGACCAAGGACGTGTTCATGGCCGGTGCGCTCAACCACGACGCCGTGCTCCCCCGATGCCGTGGCGCGGTCCACCACGGCGGCGCCGGCACCACCGCAGCGGTCGTGCGCGCCGGCATCCCGTCGTTCGTCTGCTCGGTCTTCGCCGACCAGCCGTTCTACGGGGCGAGGCTCGAGGATCTCGGCATCGGGACGCGTTGCCGGTTCCGGAAGCTCGACGAGGCACGACTCGATGCCGGGATCAGCGCGCTGCTCGACGGCGAGACCGCTCGACGGGCGGCGAGGATCGGCGCGCAGCTGCGTTCCGAGGCGGGTGCCGCGGTTCGGGCCGCCGACCTGATCGAGCGGAAGGTCGGCTGACCGCGGTCAGCGCCGGAGGCCCCCGATGACCCGACTGACCGGCATGGATGCCGGCTTCCTCTACCAGGAGCTCCCGCTCCAACCGATGACCGCCGTCGTGCTCGCGCTGCTCCGATGCCCGGAAGGATCGGCGGGGGAGCAGCAGCCGGTCACGCCCGCCGAGGTGCGCGACCACGTCGAGCGGCGGCTCGAGGAGCTTGCGTTCCTGCGCTGGAAGGTCGTACCCGTCCCGTTCGGCCTCCACCATCCGATCGTGGTCGACGACCCCGACTTCGACCTCGACGCGCACCTCCACCACATCGTGCTCGGCCCCGGGAGCGGCCCCGATGCCCTCGACCGGCTGGTGTGCGTCGCCCAGGGGCAGCGCCTCGACCGTCGTCGCCCCCTGTGGCACCTCACGCTGGTCGACGGGCTCGCCGACGGACGCCAGGGGATCCTCCTCACCATCCACCACGCGTTGGTCGACGGTGCCGCGTTGCTGACCACCTGCTCCCGGCTCTTCTCCCGGGAGGACCACGGCGTCGCGGGCGAGCACGTCGCAACGACGGCCGTCCCGGCACCCACCCGTGGCCGCCTCGTCGGCGACGCGTTGCGCGACCGGGCTCGTGCCGCACCGACGGTGGTGCGGCTGGTCCGTGAGACGCGACGCGGATCACGCAACCTCGCCCGGCATCGAGAGGCGGCGCGGACGCGTGCCCTCAAGCCGTTCGCCGATACGGAGCCGTGCTCCCTGAACACGGCGTTCACCCGTGATCGCGTGATCTCGCGAACCTTGGTCCCCATGGACGATGTCCTCCGGATCAAGGCGGTCGCGGGGGTCACCGTCAACGACGTCGTGCTCGGGATCACCGCCGGGGCGTTGCGCCGGTTCCTCGGCGACCGAGCCGACCTGCCCGAGCGATCGCTGACCGCCTCGGTGCCCGTGGTGCTCGACCCGCCCGACGCCGCCGTGCGTCGGTTCGGCAACAACTTCAGCGGGATGACCGTGTCGCTGGCCACCGATGTGGCCGACCCGTGGGAGCGCCTGCGGGTCATCGCCGAGCTGTCGAGGGCGGCCAAGGTCGAGCTCGACATCGGCGGCCGCGACATCCTGCCGCGCTGGCTCGAGGTGCTGCCCCCGGTGCTCGTCCGGAGCTTCGTCCGGTTGGTGCACTGGATCCGCCCCCGCTTCCCCAACCGTCCGGAGATGGTCAACGTGCTCGTGTCGAACGTCCGGGGTCCGGCCACCCCGTGGGCCCTCGGTCGCGCCACCCTCGACGAGGTCTACTTCAGCGGTCCGCCGAGCAACGGCACGGGTGCGATCCTCATCGCGTCCAGCTACGCGGGGGCGATGTCGTTGCTGGTCACGGCGTTCGCCGACAGCGTGGAGGATCCCGCCGCCCTGCGGCGCCACCTCACCGAGTCCTTCGACGAGCTGGCAGCGGCCGCCACCCGCGAGGCGGAGGCGGCGTCGTCGCAAGGCACTGGTCCGGATCGGGTCGCCGCGGGTGGTTCCTCGCTCGGGTCACGCCCGTGACCGCGCCGACCGCTCCGACCGCGCCGACCGCTCCGGCCGCGCCGGCCGCGCCGGCCGGCCTGCCCGCGCCCCCCGCCCGGGTGCCGGTCCCTCGGCCCGGCCGGACGATGTATGAGGAGTGGGTGAACCGTGCCGGGCCGGCTCGAGCACGGCGCGCCGACCCCGCCTGTGGCGTGACCGCACGGGGCTTGGGCAAGCGGTTCGGCGACACCTGGGTGCTGCGCGACCTCGACCTGGACGTCGTCGAGGGGACGGTGCTCGGCCTGCTCGGCCACAACGGCGCGGGCAAGACGACGACCATCCGCATCCTGACGACCCTGTCCCAGCCGTCAGCGGGGTCCGCGACCGTCGCCGGCCTCGATGTGGCGAGCGATCCCGCCGGGGTCCGCCGTCGCATCGGGGTGGCCTCGCAGCAGGCCACCGTCGACGGGCTCCTCACCGCCCGCAAGAACCTCGAGATGGTCGGGCGGCTCTACCACCTGCGCAGGTCGGAGGCCGGTCGCCGCGCCGACGAGCTCCTCGAGCGCGTGGGTCTCACCGAGGTGGGCAGCCGCCTGGTGAAGACCTTCTCCGGCGGCATGCGCCGTCGGCTCGACCTGGCGGCGAGCATCGTGGCGCGACCGCCCGTCCTCTTCCTCGACGAGCCGACCACCGGCCTCGACCCGCGGAGCCGCAACGACCTGTGGGACCTGCTGCGCGACCTGGTCAACGATGGCACCACGGTGGTGCTCACCACCCAGTACCTCGAGGAGGCCGACCGCCTCGCCGACGACATCGTGGTCCTCGACCACGGGCGGTGCCTCGCCCACGGAACGCCGACCGAGCTCAAGCGCCGGATCGGGCAGGAGCGAGTCGACGTGACGCTCGTGTCCGAGCGAGAGCTCGAGCCGGCCGAGGCCGCCACCCGATCGCTCGCGTCCGGGCCGGCCTCGATCGATCGGTCCCGCCGGATGCTCACCGTTCCGCTTCGCGACGGGGTCCGGCTCCTCGACGTCATGCGGTCGCTCGACCGGGCGGGCATCGATGCCCACGACCTCAACCGCCGTGAGGCGAGCCTCGACGACGTCTTCCTCAGCTTGACGGGGACGAGCCGGCCGGCGGCCTCGGGGTCCGGCCGCGAGGACGGCACGCGTCGACGGGCGTTGCCGTGACCGCCGTCCGGCGGGTGGCGCCGACCACGTCGCGGCGCGTCGTCGGACGCGTCGAGACACGCCGGCGTCACCTGTGGGGCGACTCGCTCGTCTACGCCGGGAGGAACCTCCGGCACATCCGGCAGATCCCCGAGAAGCTCCTCGACGTCACGATCCAGCCCCTCATGTTCGTGCTGCTCTTCGCGTTCGTGTTCGGCGGCGCCATCCCCATCGCGGGGAGCAGCTACCGCGAGTACCTGGTGGGGGGCATCCTGGTGCAGTCCCTCACCTTCGGGATGATGGGGCCCGGCACCGCGATCTCCACCGATCTCCAAGAAGGCGTCGTCGACCGGTTCCGATCGCTGCCGGCCTCCCGGCTGGCCTACCTCCTGGGCCACTACCTGGCGGAGATCGCGGGGCTCACCCTCTCGATCTTCGTCCTGCTCGGCAGCGGCCTGATCATCGGCTGGCGACCGCACACCGATGTCGCCAGCTTCGCGCTCGCCATCGTCCTGCTCGTCTTCTTCGCGAGCGCCATGATCTGGATCGGCACCGGGATCGGGTTGTCGGTCCGGACCCCGGACGCCGTCACCGGTGTGGTGTTCATGGTCGTGTTCCCCCTCACGTTCATCTCGAACGCCTTCGTGCCCATCGCGACCATGCCGACGGTCTTGCAGTGGTTCGCGTGGTGGAACCCCGTGAGCGCCATGGTCGCGGCTGTGCGCGAGCTGTTCGGCAATCCCGGCGCCCCGGTCGTGGACGGGGTGTGGCCGCTCGAGAACCCGGTCACGGCGTCGTTCCTCTACAGCGCGATCCTGGTGGCGGCGGCGATCCCCATCGCGCTCTCCCGCTACCGCGCCCGCACGCGGGACTGAGGTCGCTCACCGCCGGTGCAGCAGGCCCGCGCTCACGTGCAGCAGTCCGGGTGGTCGCCGTCGGCCGGGGCGGACCGGGCGGACGGGGGCACGTCGAGGGCGGGGTTGTGCTCGAAGAACCCGACGGGGGCGAGCAGGAACCCGGTGTACTCCACGGGCATCACCGGCCAGTCCTCGGGGCGGGGGAGGTGGGTCACGCCGAACGTGTACCAGAGCACGACGTCGGTGCCATCCAGGTCCCGATCGGCCGAGGTCCACTCGGGCAGACCGGCCCCGCCCGCGTGCTGGTTGGGGAAGTCTCCCGCGGCGCGGACCTCGTCGGATCGGTAGGGCGTGACCCAGAGGTTGTGGCGGGCGAATCCGGCCCGCTGCCCGATCGACGAATCGGGATGGGCCAGCAGGGTGGGGGTCGCCATGGTCGGCACGAGCTTGTAGCCGACGGGCTGGCCCACGTGGTTGCGCTTGTCGGGGTTCACCACCCGCCAGGTCCGGCTCGTGCGGGCCTCGGTGTTGCGCCGGGCCTGGGATTCGCGGCCGAGCACGGTGACCCGGGGAGCGAACGCGTTGCCCCACGGGTTGTCGGGGCCCTCGGGGAGGGCCTCGACGTCCACCTGCTCCACCCGGTTGCCGGTCCCGTCGACGTCCAGGTCGAGGCGGGCGCAGAAGAGGTGCTGGTGCACCGGGGCGGCCAGACCGGGGGCGACGGGGTTCGAGAACGGCGTGGTCTCGCCGGGACGGACCCCCTGGGTGGAGACGATGCCGGTGAGCTTCACCTCCAGCTGGATGTTGCCGTCGAGGTAGAGGTACCAGAAGAACCCGTACTCGTAGTTGCCCACCGTGGCGATGTGGCTGATGACCAGGCGTCGGCTCCGGCGGACCTCGGACCGTCCGGTCTGGAGGTCGACGTGCTTCCAGCCGATGCCGTGGTCCTCCTCGTGCAGGCAGATGGCGTTGGGGACCACCCAGGGCTCGCCCTGCTCGTCGGCCATGGTGACGTCGGTGTAGTGGATGACGCCGAGGCAGTCGCAGCCCAGGGTCAGGGGCTGGGTCATCCGGCCGAGGCCCCACTCGCCGACGTCGAACGCGTTCTTCCAGCCCTGCACCTCGCCGGGATCCCCGTAGGGGACCACCATCTCGGAGATCGATGCCCGGTGCAGCACCGATCGCTGTCGGGCGGTGCCGTCGGGAGCGGTGTCGGTGTAGGCGACCTGGTGGAGCACGAGCCCCTCGTAGGGGTCCCAGCCCAGGCGCAGCGACCACTTCTGCCAGCGGACCAGGTTGTCATCGACGGTGAAGCTCGGCCCCTCGGGCTGGGTGATGGAGATGGGCCGCAGGTCGGTGCGCAGGGGTCCGACGTGCTCGGCGGTGTACCGGCCGCCCTGGGGTGCGAGCGGGGTCGGATCGGTGTCGGGCGGTGCGTGGTCGATCACCTCCAGCACCTCGCCGGTGCCGAGGTCGGCGTGC
Source organism: uncultured Rhabdothermincola sp. (assembly GCA_964525005.1). Classification (GTDB taxonomy): domain Bacteria; phylum Actinomycetota; class Acidimicrobiia; order Acidimicrobiales; family Acidimicrobilacustridaceae; genus CAZALT01. The sequence goes on along the minus strand of CAZGEF010000011.1, from coordinate 19,231 downwards.
ACGATCACGCCCTCGATGGGCCGGGCGTAGCCGTTGTCGTCGTCGGTGTCGCGCAGGAACGAGATGCACCGGGCGATGCGCCGACCGTCCTCCACCCCGTAGCCGAACGACCCCGCCGGCCAGGGGTCGATCTGCACGTGGGTCAGATCGGTGATGCCCCGGCGGGCGAGCGCGGCGCGGTAGTCGGGGTGCTCGGTGCAGGCCACCATCACGGCGAAGGACTCGCCGAGGAGCAGGGGCGGGCGCATGCCCTCGATCACGGTTCGCTGCACGACCCGGTGCTCGGTGACCGACACGGTCAGCTCCACCATGGTCAACGCGGGGCCGGGGACCACCAGGGCCTTCACGGTTCGGTGCACCGGGTCCCCGGCCGACCACGACGCCAGCTCGTCCTTGGGGGGCTCCACCGCCACGATGTGCACCACCGAGCTCCCCTCGGGGAGCTCACCGGCCGCGTCGAGCACGTCGCGGGCGATCCGGACCTCGTCGGGGCTCAGCAGCGACAGCGGATGCGACGCGCTCATCGGTGTGCGTCCGGTTCATCGGGGGTGTCCGGGCCGTCCGGCAGGGCCAGCCCGAGCGCGTGCAACCGTTGCCGGGTGTAGTCGACCGCGCCGAGCAGGAACCCGTCGAGGTCACCGGTCTTGACCGGAGGCAGGTCGGCGAACCAGGCGGGTACGAAGGTCTCGGTCGCGCCTGAGGCCAGGACCTCGACCACGGCGTCGACGATCGCGGTGGGGGGCAGGGGTTCGATGTCGTTCAGCGGCACGTCGTTGTCGGGCAGCTCGAACAGCTCGGTGCGCAGGACCCCGGGCTGCACGACGTGGACCCCGACGGGAACGCCGGCGACCCCGAGGTCGACCCGCAGGCCTTCGGCGTAGGCGGTGATCGCCGCCTTGGACGCGGCGTAGACGGCCTCGTTGGGCGGCGTGAGCCGGGCGGCGACCGATCCGATCACCACGACGTGGCCGCGGCGCCGCGCCAGGGCGGGGAGCAGGGCGGTCGTGAGCCGGATGGGCGACTCGACGTTGAGGCGGAACACGTCGGCGACCTCGTCGGGTCGGTGCTGCCACGCCCAGCGGCGCTTGGGCATGCCCGCGTTGTTGACCAGCACGTCGATGCCGCCGAGCTCGGCCGCCGCGGTCGACGCGAGGTCGTCGATGGCGTCGAGGTCGGCCAGATCGACGGTCCAGGCCCGGCTGTGGGGCGAGTGCTCGCGGACCCGCCCGAGCACCTCGGACAATCGGTCGGCGCGCCGGGCGCACAGGCCGACGACCGCGCCCCGCCGGGCGAGCTCCTCGGCCAGGGCCGCTCCGAGGCCCGAGGACGCGCCGGTGATCAGGACGTGGGAGCCGTCGGGATCGAAGGCGACGTTCGGCGACGTTTCTGACATCGGCGTCAGCGTAGGAGGTGCGCCGACAGACGTGCCGACCCAGAGGGTCGACGAAGCTCGGGTCGCGACCCCGTCACCTGTCGGCGCGGCTTGCTAGGGCTGAGCGGATCGGTCCCCGCGTTGCCGCGGCATCTCCCCCGGGATCAGGCGGTGCCCGAGCCGTCGGGGGTTGCGTCGAGCTCGGCTGCCGTGGCGTGGAGCGCGTGCCGGTCGATCTTGCCCACCTCGTTCTTCGGCAGGTCGTCGACGAAGGTCCACCGGTCGGGGACCTTGTAGGCCGCGAGCCGCTCGGACGTGAACGCGGCGAGGTCGTCGGTCGAAGGCGGGTTGGACAGGTCCGGCTTCAGCTGGATGAATGCGTGCACGATGGCCCCGAGCCGGGGGTCGGGCGATCCCACGACACCGCTGAGCTCGACGTCGGGATGGGCGTTGAGGACGTCCTCCACCTCCCCGGGCGCGATGTTCGACCCGCCCCTGATGATGAGCTCCTTGATCCGACCCTGGAAGTAGAGGTAGCCGTCGCCATCGCGTCGGGCCAGGTCACCGGTCCTCAGCCAGCCGTCGAGGAAGGCGGCTCCGGTGTGCTCCGGGTCGTTCCAGTAGCCGACCATCACCGACGGGCTCTTGACCAGGATCTCGCCGGTCTCGCCTTCGGCCACGTCGGCGCCGTCGTTCGCGAGGCGCACCTGGACGTCCTCGCGGGGCATCCCGATGGAACCTCGTCGGATCGACCCGAACGGCGGGTTCATCGCCACGCCCTCGCACTCGGTGAGGCCGTAGGCCTGGTTCAGCTCCACGTCGGCCACCCGCGCGAACTGGGCGTAGAGGTCGGGGGAGATCTGGTCGCCGCCGCACTGCACCTCCACCAGGCTCCGGAAGTCCACGTCGGCGGCCCCCGGCGCCTCGACCGCGTCGAGGAGCTGGGCGGGGAGCAGCAGCGTCCGGGTCGGGCGGTGCTTGGCCACCGCGTCGAGGAACAGGCCCGGGTCGCTCTCCTCGAGGATCACCACGGTGCCTCCGGCGTTGAGCGTCGAGAACGCGACGCCGATGGCGGCGCCCGCGTGGCAGATCGCCGTGGCGGCCAGCGACACGTCCGACGAGGTCAGCTGCTGGGTGGCCGTGCGGCCGGTCGCGGTGTCGAGGATCGAGCGGTGGGTGTGGGTGACGCCCTTCGGCTTGCCGGTGCTGCCCGAGGTGTACAGGATCATCGCGGGATCGTCTGCCGTGACGGCGGGCCAGGCCACGTCGTCGGGTGCGGCGGCGAGGACGTCGCTCCACCGCTTCGGCGCGGTCGCGGGAGCGTCGCCGTACGCGTAGATGCCGCGCAGGGTCGGGGCCGAGTCGGTCACGTCGGCCACGACGGGGAGGAGGTCGCCGTCGGCGATCAGCAAGGCGGCATCGCAGTGGGTGACCGCGAAGACCACCTCGTCGGTCTGGAAGCGGTGGTTCAGCGGAACGGCGACGGCGCCGATTCGGAAGCACGCGAGGTAGATCTCGACGAACTCGGTGCGGTTCCGCATGAAGATGGCGACTCGATCGCCGTGACCGATGCCGAGGCTCAGCAGGCCACGAGCCGACCGGTCGGCGGCCGCGGCGAGCTCCTGGTAGGAGGTCGTCTCGTCGCGGAAGATGAGCGCGCTCCGACGAGGATCCGCGTCGAGGCCGCCCTGCAGGAGGTCGTTGAGGGTCATGTCGGCGAACCTACCAGCGGGACCTCGTCGGTCGGGTCCGGGCGGTGGCTCGTGCCGGCGGTCAGGTCGGACTGCCGGTCAGGTCGGACTGCTGAAGAGGGCCACAGCGCGCGTCGGGCCGGCAGACCGGTGCTCGATGAGCTCGAGGTCCGGGCCCGCCTCCCGGGCCATCGCCTCGACCTGGTCCATGCCGCCCAGTTGGAGGAGCCCCCGGCCGGACCCGACGAGCACGGACCGGAACAGGCGGAGGCAGGCGCGGGCGAGGTCGAGGCCGTCGGCCCCGCCATCGATGGCATCGAGCGGGTCGGCCGGGAAACGACCCACCTGGTCCGACGCGATGTAGGGCGGGTCGGCGATGACGAGCGGGAAGCGCTCTTGGCCTCGCGCCACGTCGTCGATGTCGGTGCACCGCACGTCGACGTCGTCGGTCATCCTCGCCTGCCGTGCGTTGAGGCGGGCGAACGCGCACGCCCGAGGATCGCGGTCGACCTGGACGAGCCGACGCCCCGACCGGTGGGCGGCGACGAGCCCGATGTGGCCCACGCCGCTGCACACCTCGAGCATCGGACCTGGGGGAACGGCATCGCTGAGCTCGACGGCCCACTCGGCCTGCAGGACGGTCCACGGACGCGGCTCGAGCACCCCCTGGTCGTAGGCGATCGCCAGCCCGCCGATCCGGGCGATGCGCCGGGGCCCCACCCCGGTGGACCGGTGGCCCGGTGCGGTGGGCCTGGTCCCCCGGGGCGGCCGAGGCGTCATGCGGGCGACGCCGCGGTGCTCGTCGCCCGACCTGCGCCCGGGACCCGCTCGGGACAGAAGCGGCGTGCCATGTCGGCGAAGAAGCGCCGGTTGACCTCGTGGCGCCACGCGGCCCCCCGAACCATGCCCGCGGCCCACGACGGCGACGTCGCCAGCGGATCGATGACCTGGTCGACCCAGTCCTTGCCGTGCCGGGGATCGGCTTGGGCGTGCTCCCGGTAGAAGGGGAGCGCGCCGGCCGGTGCGTCGAGCCGCTCCAAGGCGCGCACCACGGCGCGGCACCGCGGACCGGCCTGCATCTCGATCAACCCGAGCGCCCCGAGCGCTTCGGGCTGGAGCCGGCGGTTCGTCACGAGCAGCCCGTTGATCGCCTTGCGGGCCAGGGCGCTGGTCGGCAGGTCGGCCCGAGCGATGCGGGGCATGGCGAGCGCGGCCACCAGGCGGTCGTGCAAGACCGTGTGCACGGCGGCGATGTCTCCGCGGCCCAGCTCGTCCCAGTAGTTGGTGGCGAGCGCCACCTTCGCTCCGCCGCCGATGCCGACCTGGGCGAGCGCGACGAGGTCGTCGAAGTCGGCATCGGGGCCGCCTTCGACCGCGAGGAAGTCGACGACCTCGGGCAGGGTCGCCTCGTCGGCCAGCCAGCCGTAGACCTCCGGAACGAGGTCCTGCACCGCGAGGCGGCGGATCGCCGCGGTGCCGTGGCCGGGGCCGGCGGCCGTCTCCGGGGCGGATCGGGCGTCCAGCCGCTCGACGAGCTCGTCTTCGAGGCGCACCTTCAGCGCGACGACCTCCGGGTGGTGTTGGAAGCGGACGCGGTCGCCGAGTTGGTCGATCGGTGCCGTCCACAGGTCGTGGACGGCGAGGAGCGCGAGCAGCGCGTCGTGCTCCGAGGTCGAGCCCGACGCGGGCCAGCTCGGCGTCGGTCGGGACCCGTCGAGGAAGCGATGGACCGCGGACGTGAGCGGAAGCGGCGGTGGGGTCTGTCGCCCCCGGGGTGCTCGCCGTGCTCGGTCGTCGGTCGTCATGGTGTGCCGGCCATCCATCTCGCGGGTGCTCGATGGTAGGTCGGTACCGAGGTGGTCATGGCCTACGTGTACCCATCGTGACGGGACCTGATGCCGAGACCGAGTCACCTGGGCTGCCGGTGTCACCTGGGCTGCTGGTGTCACCTGGGCTGGTTGGGCACGCCCTCGAACAGCTCCTCGGTCGGCCCGGCGTCGACGAGGTCGAGCTGCTTGGTGATGAGGTGCGGGAGGAACACCGAGCCGTACACCACGTGGCCCAGCACGATGATGGCGAGGACCGAGAGGAGACCGGACTGCAGCCGGGTCCTGGCCTTCGAGTCGGCCCACAGGTCGACGACGGTGCGGCCCTGCCCGTCGGTGCGCCCGAGCAGGTAGGTGAAGACCATCGCCTGGATGCCCATGGCGACGGCGTCGTAGATCGGGTACTGGTGCTTGGAGCCCTCGAAGATGGCGAGGCCGCTGATGACCCGGCCGTAGTAGAAGACCCCGAGGCGAGCACCGATGAACGCGTTGAAGAACATCGCCCAGACGAAGCCCACCAGGAGCCCGACGGTGAGGAAGGTCTGGGGGCGCCGCCAGTGGTAGCGCGCGATCAACCGTCGTCCCACGAAGGCGCCGATCACGGGCGGGAGGATGAAGTAGGACATGTAGCCGATCGGGACGGAGGACGGCAGCCCGCCCCAGGTCATGTCCATGGGCCACCAGGAGGGCATGCGGGGGAGCGCAGGCGGGAACTGCGCGTACATCGCCCAGTCGTAGGGTGCCTCGATCCACGAGAAGGACAGGGCCGATATGCAGAGCAGGAGCAGCGGGTGGAGCCGGCGCCGCCGGAAGCTCAGGTACACGCCGAGACCGAAGAAGGTGAGGCCCCCGATGTAGGCGAAGGCGAGTCCGGCTTGCATCACCGGGGTGAGCTCGTCGTTCACGTCGGCGTGTCCTCCGGCTCGCGTGCCGGCCGTGCTTCGGGGTCGAAGCGCAGCACCAGCCCGTAGGCGAGCGCGATCAGCGCGGTGAGCCAGCCCACCATGATGACGATCCCCATCGTTGCTCCTTCGGTTCACCTCGGTCGATCGGCGCCCGCAGGGCCGGCACGGGTTGCCCGTCCCCGACCGAGTAAGAATAGTGGGCACTATCCTATGGCCTCGTCGGCTGTTAGACCAGACATTTGTTCCAGGCTAGGTTGGTCGTGCATCTCCAGCTCCCCAGACGACAGCATCCCCAGCCGACAGACCGGGCGCGCCGAACCGGTGCGCTCCGCCCACAGCGAGGCAGGAAACGTGACCCACGACTTCGAGGCCTGCGACTTCTTCGTCGACGAGTCCCTCTACGACGACCCGTACCCCTACTGGGACTACGTTCGGTCGACCCACGGGCCGGTGTGGATCGACGAGCGGTACGACCTCGCCGTGGTCACCGGTCACGAGGAGGAGTCCGAGGTCCTGCGCGACCACGCCACGTTCTCCTCGATCAACTCGCCGACGGGACCCTTCCCGGGACTGCCGGTGAAGGTCGAGGGCGACGACGCCGACCCGTACATCGACGCGCACCGCGCCGAGATGCCCATGCACGAGTTCATGGTGACCATGGACCCGCCGCAGCACGACGACTACCGCAGCATGATGTGGCGCCTCTTCACGCCCAAGCAGATGAAGAAGAACGAAGACTTCATGTGGCGCCTCGCCGACGAGAAGATCGACGAGTTCATCGCCGACGGCGCCGTGGAGTTCGGCGGGCAGTACTCGTCGCCGTTCGCCGGCCTGGTCATCGCCGATCTCCTCGGTGTCCCCGAGGACGACATGCCGCGGTTCCGGGCCTGGTTCGACGGCCAGATCGACAAGTTCGAGGAGTCGGGCAGCGCCATCACCGGCGATCCGCTCACCTTCTTCGAGGACTCGTTCAGCCGCTACGTCACCGAACGCCGAGAGCACCCCCGCGACGACGTGCTCACCCAGCTCGCCGAGGCGCGGTTCTCCGACGGGAGCCTGCCAGACGTCGAGGCCATCGCCCGCGAGTCGGCCTTCATCTTCGCCGCTGGGCAGGAGACCACGGTGCGGCTGCTGACGTTCGCCATGCGCTACCTCGCCGAACACCCCGACGAGCAGCAGCGCCTGCGCGACGACCGGGACCTCATCCCGAACTTCCTCGAGGAGATGCTCCGGCTGGAGAGCCCGATCAAGGCGCACTTCCGCATGGCGCGCAAGACCACGACCCTCGGGGGCGTCACGATCCCCGCCGGGATGTCGGTCATGTTGGTCAACGGTGCGGCCAACCGCGATCCCCGGCGGTTCGAGTGCCCCGCCGACGTCCGGATCGATCGCGAGAACGCGCGCGACCAGCTCGCCTTCAGCCGCGGTGCGCACTCGTGCCTCGGGCAGTCGCTGGCCCGCACCGAGTCGAGGGTCACCTTCGAGCGGGTGTTCGACCGGATGGCCAACATCCGGATCTCCGAAGCCCACCACGGCCCGGCCGACGACCGGCGGTGGGAGTACCTGCCCACGTGGCTGTTCCGTGGGCTGACCGAGCTCCACGTCGAGTTCGACGCCGTCGAGTAGCTCGGTGGGTGCGATGTGCGCCGGTTCGACCCGTCGGTGGTGTCACCTCGCGGCGCCGCGACGATCGACGATGGAGCAGGGCGTGGAACCGATGTTCGGGAAAGCGGGGTGCTTCGGATTGGGTGCTGACCGGATCCGGTACCTTCTCCCATCATGCTGACCGAGAGCGACCGCCGCGAAGAGATCCTCGAGACGGCCGCCTCGCTGCTGGCGTCGTCGGGGATCCGCACCTCGCTCAAGGAGATCGGCGACGCGTGCGGCATCCTGCCGGGCAGCCTCTACCACCACTTCGAATCGAAGGACGCGCTCATCATCGAGCTCGTCCAGCGCTATCGCGACCAGCTCGACGAGACCGCCTCGCAGGCGCTCACCTCACTCGACGACGCCGGTCGCTCGACCGAGGATCGGGTGACCGCGCTGGGCGAGGCGATCGCGGCGTGTGCGGTGCGCCACCGCGCGGCCTTGCTGCTGACGCTCTACGAACCGCCAGCCACCTCGAGCGCGGCGCTCGTGCGGCTCGCCCACCAGACGCCCGCCGCGGTCACCGACGCCATGACCAAGGTCGTCGATGCGGGTCGGTCGAACGGAGAGATCCGGCCGGATGTCGACGCCGCGCTGCTGGCCGAGCGGATCACGCAGAGCATGCTCCACGTGGGTGTCGGCGTGTTCCACCGAAGCCAGGCGGCCAAGCGCCTGCCGACCATGAAGTGCGAGGTGTTCCTCCACGGCGTGGCGGCGCGCACGCCCGCGAACCGGACCCTCGACCGCTCGGCGGCGCGCAAGGCCGCCGACCGGGCGATCTCGGGCTGGAGCGACGGCGACGACGACCAGGACCGCGCCGCCCAGCTCCGCGCCGCGGGTCGTGCCGAGTTCGGGCGCCGTGGCTACGAGGCCACCACGATGCGGGACATCGCCAAGCGCGCCGGGCTCAGCACCGGCACCGTGTACCGCACCTTCCGCTCGAAGGACGAGCTGCTCATCTCGATCATGCAGTCCTTCTCCGACACCTTCGCCGCGGCGTGGGACGTCGTGCTCGGCTCGTCCTCGTCGGTGGTCGAGAAGCTCGACAGCCTCCTGTGGGTCAACATCAAGCTGCTCGAGCGGTTCAACGAGGAGTTCAAGATCCAGCTCGCGTGGCTGCGCCAGTCCCCGCCGGACTCCATCGATCTCGGACTGCTGTTCGGCGAGTACGTCGGCAAGCTCCAGAAGCTGATCGTGGCGGGGGAGCGGGAGGGCACGCTGATCGCCCGCGGGTCCTCGGCGGCGAACCGGGCCCGGTCGATGTACGAGATGCTGCTGACCCCCGAGGGCATCGTGCTGCACACCGAGCCCGAAGAGGCGCTCCAACTCGCCCGGGAGTCCGTCCTGCGAGGCGCCCTCACGAGCCGCTGACGAGACCTCAGGTCGAAGATCAGATCGTGATGTCGAGCCGTTCGCACGATGATCGCTCTTGTACGATCATCGCAGAAGTGCGATCGTTGTCGGTGTGGCCGAATTGGAGCTCCACGATGAGGTCGTCGAGTGGATGGATGCCCTCGACGACACCGAGTGGGACCGCACCGTGGTGGTCATCGATCGGCTCGTCGCCTTGGGTTCGACCGCGCGCATGCCGTTGTCGAAGAGTCTCGGAGACGGCCTGTTCGAGCTTCGCTTCACACTCGGGCCGACGGCTCGGAGGATCACCTATCGGTTCACCAAGGACGGCCGGGTCATCCTGCTGACGACCTTCCGCAAGCAACGCAACAACGAGCGCGATGAGATCGATCGGGCACGCAGGGCCGCTGAAGAGTGCGCCAAGCGCTACCCCTGAAGGAGACGACGATGGCGAACTACTCCCGCTGGGACCACATCAAGAAGAAGCGTCCAGGCCCCGACGTCGGGACGCGGACGGGTGTCGAGCACGACCTCGCGCTCGGACAGCTCATCTACGACCTGCGTACCGAGGCTGGGTTCAGCCAGCGAGAGCTCGCTCAGCGGATGGGCACGACCCAGTCGGTGATCTCTCGCCTCGAAGAAGGCGGGGGAGCGCGCAACCGCATCGACACGCTCGCCCGCGTCGCCACGGCACTCGACCGCCACCTCGTCCTGTCGTTCCCCGAGAAGGTCCCCGCCAAGCTCAAGGACGCCGTCCAGGTCGCATAGGCCAGGTCGCATGGGTCAGGTCGCACGCAGGCGGAACCGGACGCGTGAGGTCTACGGATCGGTGGTCGCGGTCTCGAACGAGCTCCGCTCACACTCAGGGCCTCTATGAGCATCTCGTCGTCGCCGGGGAGCGGTCGCCCGCGCGGCATCGCTTCCCGAGAAGGTGCATCGTGAGGTGAATGGGCTCGTCGGGACCGCGTCCATCGTCGGATCAGATCGTGATGTCGAGCCGTTCGCACATGGCGCTGACCTCGTCGATGATCGAGGAGGGCACGGTGTAGGGGTCGGTCGCCGAGATCGCTGCCCAATTGGCGGCGATGTCCTCGGCGGTCGGTGGCGATCCACGCCCGGCCAACCAGCCGTCGGCGAGGCCGACGAAGGCACGAGCGAAGCGACCGCCGAAGGCGGAGTAGTTGTGGTGCGTGACCGGGCACTCGCGGCTGGCCAAGTAGACGACGATGGGCACGACGAGCTCGGGGGCGATCGCCTGGAAGAACGGAGAGCTGTCGGGATCCGGTCGGTCCTCGCCGAGCGTCTCCCACACCATGCGCGAGTAGCCGAACGGCAGCACCGTGTTGGCCAGGATCCAGTGCTCCTGTCCCTCGATGGCGATCACGTTGGTGAGGCCCATCAGCCCCGCCTTCGCCGCCGCGTAGTGCGCCGAGCTCGGTTGTCCGAACAGCCCCGCGGACGATGCGATGAAGACGAACCGTCCGTAGCCCTGGGCCTTCATCACCCGGAAGGCCGGCTGGCTCAGGTAGAAGCCGCCGTTGAGGTGCACGTCGACCATGCGCCGCCAGTCCTCGGCGGGGAGCTCGTCGAAGGGGAGGGTGCCGAAGATGCCGGCGTTGCTCACCACCGCGTCGAGGCGTCCGAAGGCCTCGACGGCTCCGTCGACGATGGCCTGGCCGCCGTCGGCACCATCGACCGACTCGTACGACGCGACGGCTCGCCCGCCTCGGGCCTCGATCTCGGTCACGACCTCGTCGGCGACGGCGCGGTCCGACCCGTCGCCGTGCATGGTGCTGCCGATGTCGTTGACGACCACCGCAGCTCCGCGCCGGGCCAGCTCCAGGGCGTAGAGCCGGCCCAGGCCACGACCCGCGCCGGTGACGATGGCGGACTGGCCGGTGAGGTCGATCATGGGGTGAGAACCTAGGGTGGAACAAATATTGGGTCAATCTGGGAAAGTGGAAGACATCGGGTGGAACGAGCGTTAGGGTGGAGCGGAACGAGCGTTAGGGTGAATCCACCGACGCCGGATCTCTAGCTCACGTGGGGGGCCATATTCGATGGACGTGGACGACCTGTCGCGACTCGAGCTGCTGGCGTCGGCCATCGCCGGCACGCCGCTCGTGGTCGCCCCGGCCGAACCGGACGAACCGTCGTGGACCGACGGGAACGTCGTCTTCGTCGACGTCGGCCTCGCACCGCGCGACCGACTCACCGCCGTCGCCGTACAGGCGGCGCTGCTGTCGGCGGGAAGCCTCGCCCCCGAGCTCCTGCGCGAGCTCGACCGGGGCAGGTCCACCGCATCCCGGTATCTCGCCGTCGAGGGCCACCGGGCGCTCGCCGTGCACGAGCACCTCCTTCCGCCTTCGGTCCGGCCCGTCATCGACCTCGGCCTCGCCGGACAGGTGCCCGATGCTGCCGCGTCGTTGTCGGTGGCGCAGGGGCGCGCCCCGATCGAGGTGGCACCCGCCGCGTTCGGGGTGATCCGCCCGAAGCAGCTTCGCGCCAACCGGGTGGCGGGCAGCGATGTCGACGAACCGACCCAGCACATCTCTCGCAAGAGCCGTGAGCAGACGCTGCGCGAGCTGGACGACGGTGAGGACGCCCAGGTCGAGGGCGGGTTCGACACGCTCAACCCCGTCGGGGGAGGCGGTGCGGTCGGACGTCTCCTGCAGAAGCTGCTCGGCAACTCGCGGTCCAAGGGCAAGGGGAGCCCCGGCGCCGATGCACCGACCCATCGCACCAAGCACGGCGGTCGGGTGGGCCGTGGCGCCGCGGTGTCGAGCAGTCGCGCCGAGGTGGCCGAGGACGACGCGTCGGTCGAGCGGGGGATCGCGACCTATCCGGAGTGGAACGTCTTCCAGCGCCGCTACCGCCAGGACTGGTGCACGGTCACCGAGGTGGAGCCGCAGGCATCGACCGTCGAGCTCGCGGTCGGCCGGGAGGCCAACGGGCTGCGCCGCTCGCTCGCCCGTCTCGGACTCGACCTCGAACGCCGTCGTCGTCAGCCCCAGGGCGACGACCTCGACGTCGACGCCGTCGTCGAGCAGCGCGTCGAGATCGCGGCAGGCTCGGCGCCCGACGAGGCGGTCTACATCGACAGCGTCCGGAACCGACGGGAGCTCTCGGTGCTGGTCCTCCTCGACATCTCGGGCTCGGCGGCGGAACCGAGTGACTTCGGCGGATCGGTGCACGACCACCAGCTCGCCGCCGCGACATCGCTCACGGCGGCGCTTTCCGACCTCGGCGACCGCGTCGCCCTCTACGGCTTCCGCTCTCAGGGGCGGACCGCGGTCCAGGTGTTGCCCATCAAGCGGTTCGGCGATCGGTTCGACTCGTCGACCCGCCGTCGGCTCCACGGCCTCGCCCCGGGTGCCTACACGCGGATGGGGGCGGCGATCCGGCACGGTTCCTCGGTCCTGGAGACCGAGGGCGGCACGGTGCGTCGGCTCCTCGTCGTGGTCTCGGACGGCTTCGCCTACGACCACGGCTACGAGGGCAGCTACGCCGAGGCCGACGCCCGCCGGGCCCTGGCCGAAGCTCGTCGTCGAGGCACGGCTTGTCTGTGCCTCAGCATCGGGGCGGGCACCGATGCCGAGTCGCTGCGCCGGGTCTTCGGAACCGCGGCGTACGCCGGGTTCCCACGAGCCGAGCAGCTCGTCACGAGCGCCGGCCCCCTGTTCCAGTCCGCGCTGAAGCTCGCCGAGGTGCAGCGCAGGTCATCGCAACGTCAGGAGCGGACGCGTGAGCGTCTGCACGTCGAGAGGAGATCGGCGTGACCGATCGTGTTCGTCCGTACTACGTGCCCGTGGGCAACGAGGACAAGGTCTTCCGGGCTGCGTTCCACCAAGGGCTGTCGATCCTGCTGAAGGGGCCCACCGGGTGCGGCAAGACCCGGTTCGTCGAGTCGATGGCCTACGAGCTCGAGCGGCCGCTCGTGACCGTGTCGTGCCACGACGACCTGACCACCGCGGATCTCGTGGGCCGCTACCTCCTCCAGGGCGGCGACACCACGTGGGTCGACGGTCCGCTCACCCGGGCCGTGCGCGACGGCGCCATCTGCTACCTCGACGAGGTCGTCGAGGCGCGCCAGGACACCACGGTGGTCCTCCACCCGCTCGGGGATCACCGGCGCCAGCTCCCGATAGACCGGCTCGGCATCACGCTCGACGCCGCGCCGGGATTCTCCCTGGTGGTGTCGTACAACCCCGGCTACCAGAGCGTGCTCAAGGACCTGAAGGACTCCACACGCCAGCGCATGGTGGCCATCGAGCTGGACTTCCCGCCGGCCGACGTCGAGGAGAAGGTCGTGGCCCACGAGGCCGGTGTCGACAACGTCGTCGCCGCGCAGCTCGTGCAGCTCGCCCAGGTCATCCGCCGGCTCGAGAACGTCGGCCTGCGGGAGGTCGCGTCGACGCGGGTCCTGATCGCGGCCGGCCGCCTGGCGAACGAGGGGCTGAGCGTGCGCGAAGCGGCCCGTGCCGCCATCGCCGGGCCGCTCACCGACGATCCCGTCGTCACGGCGGGACTGTTCGAGATGATCGACGCCTACCTCCCGGAACAGGGCGTGGCGTGACCCTCGTGCTCGTTGACGGGGTCCGGGTCCCGGAGCTACGGTTTTGGAACAAATGTTAGGTGCACGCCACATCCGGCACCCGCCGGACGACGGTGCGCCCGGGGGGATCACGTGACCTACGAAAGCCACGCCGAGCCGATCAAGGTCGGGTACCTCTTCGACTTCAAGCTTCCGGACGGCTACCCGGACGAGATGTTCAAGGACCTGACCCGACCGTTCGAGATGGTGTTCCAGGACGGCCTCGAGCGGGGCATCATCGACCGGCCCGTCGAGATGGTCTACCGGGAGGTCGAGGGCCTGCCCAAGGGATCGATCAAGGCCGTCATCGACGCCTACGGCGACCTCGTCGACGAGGGGTGCCTGGTCATCTTCGGTCCGGCGATCACCGACAACTGCGTGCCCACCCGGGAGGTCATCGAGGAGCGGTTCCGGGTCCCGGCCATGAGCATGACGGGCACCGAGGACTGGCTGGGGGAGTGGACCTTCGCCCTGCCCCAGGGATCGTTGACCGACGAGCCGATCTTCTGGGCCGACCTGATCGCCGAGGCGGGCCACAAGACGGTGGGCGCGCTCGTCGAGCAGTCGCTCGTGGGGGAGACCTACATCCGCCACTTCCGCACGGCGTGCGCCCGCAAGGGGATCCAGCTCATCGCCGAGGCGCACATCCCCCAGACCGCGCAGGACGTGGGCGAGCACGTGCGCGAGCTCCAGCAGGCGAACCCCGAGGCGATCGTGCACTGCGGCTTCGGGTTCGGCGTCGTCGGCATCAGCCGGGCGCTGGCCGATCTCGGATGGGACCCGCCCCGCTACATGGGCACGGCGTTCCAGAACGCGTGGATCAACCCCGTCATGTGGAACGCGATCCTCGGCTGGACCGGCGTCGACCAGTACGACGAGGAGAACCTCGTGGGTCAGGCCTTCCTCGACGACTACGAGGCGGCGTACGGCCGTCGACCGCAGTACTGCGTCCCGGTCATGAACCGCGACTTCGCGGTCGTGCTGCTGCACGCGTTCGCCGACGCGCACCCGCTCACGCCGAAGGGCGTCAAGGAGGCGCTCGAACGGGTGAAGATGATCCCGGCCGCCGGCGGTGCACCCGGCACCTACCTGTCGTTCGGCAAGTACACGCACCGCGGGTGGATGGGCGCCGGCTACCTCGTGGCACGCGAGCTCGATGCCGACGGGGAGAGCTCACGCCTGGTCGGGCGCTTCGGGGGTCGGTGATGGGGGTTCTGTCCCGTCCTCCGGAACGCAACGCCGATCGCAAGGTCGGTGGTCTCTCCGACCCGCCGCTCGCACCGCACGACAAGACCACCTGGGGCAGCATCGTCTACGCGGTGCTGGGGTTCGCCACGTTCGCGTTCGTCGTGTTCATCGGCTACAACCTCCAGCGGCCGGGCGAGATGACCGAGCGGGTCGCCAACCCGGAGGTCACCGGTGCGCCCCGGCCCGTCGAGCCCCTCTTCGGCGACACCGGTTGGCTGACCAAGATGCAGATGGGCACCATCGCCATGGCGCTGATCGTGGTCGTCGCCATGGTCTACTTCTGGCGGCGGTACCCGAAGCACCCCATCCTGCTGTGCGGCCTGGCGTGCACGGCCATCGTGTGGATGGACCCGATCATGAACTGGGCGCCGTACGCGGTCTACAACCCGCAGCTGTGGCACCTGCCCAACGACTGGTGGCTCGTCCGGTTGTCGCCGACCATCGAGCCGTTCGTGGTGCTGGGCTACGTCACCTTCTACTTCGGCCCGTTCTTCCCCGCCATCTGGATCCTGCGGCGACTCCAACGCCGGCGACCGGTCGACTCGTTCGTCTCCCGCCACCCGCTGGTCAGCCTGTCGCTGCTCGTCTACGTCATCGGGTTCGCCTATGACGCGATGCTCGAGGTCTTCTGCGTGCGGGCCGGGCTCTACATCTACTCGCAGGTGATCCCGTTCGGGTCGCTGTTCCCGGGCGAGGCCTACCAGTTCCCACTGCTGTGGGAGTCGTCGCTCGTGACCTTGGTCATGATCCCCGCGGCGATCCTCGTGTACCGCGACGACACCGGCAAGACGACAGCAGAGAAGCTCGCCCAACGCATCCGCGGGTTCCGCACCCGGCCCGCGATGGGCACGTTCCTCGTGATGTTCGTGATCCTGTGCGCCGCCTACACGGCCTACGGGCTCGGCTTCGCCGCCATCCGGTGGTCCAAGGCGGCCACCTCGGTGGCCTGTCCCTGGCCCTATCCCGAGGCCAAGGTGTACGACCCCGAGGCGCGCTACGCCGAGAACGGCCAGCCCGGCCCGTACTCCGAGGGGTTCTGGAACGGCTGGATGAACGCGCAACCCGACGGCCGTCCCGACGTCGAGACCAACCCCGACGGCCGCTGCAGTCCCCAGAACCTGTAGGTCGGCCAGAGCACGTGGTGGCGACGGGCTCCCGATCGGTCCGTCCGAGTTGTCCCGAGCCGTAGGATCACAACGATGGCGACGAACCCCGAGCCCCGCATCCCCCCTCTCTCACCCCGGGAGTGGTCTCCGGCGATGAAGGACGCGACCGCACCCTTGATCCCGACGACACCCCGTCCGCCCGGTCTGCCCCGCGGTCTCAACATCCTCGGGACGTTCGCCCACCACCCCGACCTCGCCGCGGCGTTCTGGGTGTTCAACGGGCACCTCTTGAACCGTTCGCGCCTCACGTCGCGCCAGTTGGAGCTGACCGTCCTGCGGGTCGCGTCGCTGTGCAACTCGGACTACGAGTGGAAGCAGCACGTCGTGGCGGCTCGTGCGTGCGGGATCACCGAGGACGAGATCGCCGCGATCGAGGCCCGGGCGACCACACGCGAGGCCGGCACCCATGAGGCCGGCACCCATGAATGGTCCACCGCCGACGAGGCGCTCCTGACCGCTGTGGAGGAGTTGGTCGAGAGCACCGCGGTCAGCGACGCGACGTGGGCCGTGCTGTCGGCGTCCATGGACGAACAGCAGGTGCTCGACCTCGTCTTCACCGTCGGCGCGTACCTGGTGATCGCGATGATGCTGAGCGTGGCGGGCACACCGCTCGACGACGACCTGCGCTGACCGATGCGGGCGTGAACGTGGCCGTCACACCCCAGGGCGTTGCGGCCAGGACCCTGCCGGTCGAAGCCATCATCGATGACCTGCGTGCCGCCTTGCGCCAGAGCACCGGTGCCGTGCTCCAGGCCCCGCCGGGGGCGGGCAAGACCACGATCGTGCCGCTTCGCCTCCTCGCCGAGCCGTGGTTGGACGGGCAGCGGATCGTGGTGCTCGAACCCCGGCGCCTCGCCACCCGGGCCGCTGCCCGACGCATGGCCGCGCTCATCGGCGACGAGGTCGGCGAGACCGTGGGCTACCGGACCCGCGACGAGCGCCGTGTCGGACGTGGGACCCGCATCGAGGTGGTCACCGAAGGGATCCTGACCCGTCGGCTCCAGCGCGACCCCTCGCTGGCGGGCACCGGGCTGGTGGTCTTCGACGAGATCCACGAGCGGAACCTCCAGGCCGATCTGGCTCTCGCCCTCACCCTCGACGCCCGCGCCGCCCTACGGCCCGACCTGCGCATCCTCGCCATGTCGGCCACGCTCGACACCGCTCGGGTGGCCGAGGTGATCGGCGACGGGGACCCGGCACCGGTCGTCACCAGCGAGGGTCGCGCCCACCCCGTCGACATCCGATATCGGCCCCCGGCGGTGCGAGGTGGTCGAGCGCCCCGGATCGCGGAGGCGACCGCCGACGCGGTGCGCCACGCCCTCGCGGTCGACGACGGCGACATCCTCGTCTTCCTCGCCGGCGCGGCAGACATCCGGCGGGTCGAGTCGCTGCTCGGGCGACAGGGCCGACCACCCGACGTCGACGTCCGGGTGCTGTTCGGCGCGCTCGCGCTCCAGGAGCAGGATCTCGCGCTGGCGCCGTCACCACCGGGACGCCGCCGGGTGGTCCTGTCCACGGACATCGCCGAGACCAGCCTCACGGTGGAGGGCATCCGCATCGTCGTCGACAGCGGTCAGGTGCGCAGCCCTCGTTACGACACCCGCAGCGGCCTGACGCGGCTGCACACCGGGTCCAACTCTCGCGCCTCGGCCGACCAGCGAGCGGGCCGGGCCGGTCGCACCGAGCCGGGTGTGGCCTACCGCCTCTGGTCGAAGATGGACCACGCGACCCGGCGACCTCACGCCGAACCCGAGATCGCGTCCGTCGACCTCACGAGCCTTGCGCTGGAGCTCGCGGTGTGGGGAAGCTCCGCCGACCAGCTGACCTTCCTCGATCCTCCGCCGCGCCGCTCGCTCGACGATGCCCGCAAGCTGCTCCGCGACCTCGGGGCCCTCGATGCCGCGGGCAGGGTCACCGCGGCCGGGCGGGCGATGGCCGAGCTGCCGGTACACCCCCGGCTCGCCCGCATGGTGACCGCCGGCGCCGACCTCGGGCTGGGTGCCATCGCCTGCTCGCTGGCCGCGATGCTCGAGGAGCGAGATGTGCTCACCGGGCGCCCCGACGACCTGCCCGCCGACATCGGCGAGCGCCTGGCCCTGATCGACGGGACCGCAGCCGGCCATCCACGGCTCGACCGCGCTGCCCGGCGCGTCGTACACCGTCGCGCCACCGAGCTCCGGCGACGGGCGGGAATCGACCGCCACGGGAAGGTGCCGACCGAGACGTCGCCCGAGACGTCAGGTGGGTCGGCGAGCGCAGCCGGACTCGTGCTCGCCCTCGCCTATCCCGACCGGGTGGCCCAGGCGCGTGGCAACGGGCGGTTCCGCCTGCGACATGGCGCCGGCGCGTGGCTGCCCGAGGGCGACGGACTCACGGGCGAGCCGTTCCTCGTCGTGGCCGCGCTCGCCTCGAACGCCAAGGCCGAGCGCGGGCGGGCCGACCACCGCATCTTGTTGACCGCGGCCCTCGACGAGTCCGAGGTCGAGATCGCGGCCGGCGATGGCGTCGAGATCGTCACCACGCTGGCGTGGGACCCTGGGCGCGACGACCTGCGGGTGCGCGAGGAGCGGCGCCTCGGTGCACTGGTGCTCGCGGCGACCGAACGGCGGGCCGAGCCGGGCGATGCCACCGTCGCCGCGTTGCTCGACCGGGTACGGGACACCCGCCTCGCCGTGCTCGGCTGGGCTCCCGCGGCACGGACCCTCCAGGCGCGCCTGGACTACGCGCACCGTGTGCTGGGCGGTGCCTGGCCCGATGTCTCCGACGACGCACTGCTCGCCTCGGTCGATGCGTGGCTGGCGCCACGCCTGCACGGGGTGAGCCGTCGGTCCCAGCTCGAACGGCTCGACGTGGGACAGCTCCTGCGCGACCACGTCGGCCACCATCGGGTCCACCAGCTCGATGCCGTGGTGCCGACCAGCTTCACCCTGGCCAACGGTCGGCGGGTCCCGATCGACTACCGCGGTGAGCAGCCGGTCATCGCCGTGCGGGTGCAGGACCTGTACGGCACGACGACGCACCCGTCGGTGGCCGATGGCAAGGTCCCGCTGGTCGTGCACCTGCTGTCACCGGCCGGTCGACCCGTGCAGGTCACCGCCGACGTGCCGGGCTTCTGGGCGGGCAGCTGGGCCGACGTCCGCAAGGACATGGCGGGCCGCTACCCCAAGCACGACTGGCCGTCGGACCCGGCGGCGGCGAAGCCGCGGCCCGCCGGCGGCGACCGCCGGGACCGCCGCCGGTCGAGCTGAGCCTACGGGTTGTACTGGCCGGTGGGCCGGGTGACGAGCTCGTTGATGGCCACCCCGTCGGGGAGGCCGATCATGTAGGTGATCATGTCGGCCAGGATGGCGGGGTCGGCCGGTGGCACGTCGGGCACGAGGATGGGGAAGTCGTTGGCCGGGATGTCGCCGTTGAACTCCACGCCTTCGA
>CAZGEF010000010.1:0-45049 GCA_964525005.1 uncultured Rhabdothermincola sp. | reverse complement strand
ACCCGTTGATGCGCTCGCACGAGCGGGTGTTCATCTTGTGCGGCATGGCCGACGATCCGACCTGACCGGCCTTGAAACCCTCGGTGACGAGCTCCTGGCCAGCCATCAGACGGATCGTCAGCGCGAGGCTCGAGGGTCCGGCCGCCGCCTGGAGCAGCGCGGAGACGACGTCGAAGTCGAGCGACCGCGGGTAGACCTGACCGACGTTGGCGAGCACCTCGCTGAACCCGAGGTGCGCCGCGACGCGACGCTCGAGGTCGTCGACGAGGTCGTCGTCGACGAGGAGGTCGAGCTGGTCCTGCTGGGTGCCGACGGGGCCCTTGATGCCCCGCAGCGGGTAGCGGGCGATCAGGTCCTCGATGCGGGCGAGCGCCTGGAGGAGCTCCTCGCCGGCGTTGGCGAACCGCTTGCCCAACGTCGTGGCCTGCGCGGGGACGTTGTGGCTGCGGCCGGTGATGACGAGCTCGGCGTACTCGACGGCCCGGTCGCCCATGCGCACCAGGGTGGCGACGATGCGGTCGCGGATGGCGACGAGCGAGCGGCGGATCTGGAGCTGCTCGACGTTCTCGGTGAGGTCGCGCGACGTCATGCCCTTGTGGATGTGCTCGTAGCCGGCGAGCTCGGCGAACTCCTCGATGCGCGCCTTCACGTCATGGCGGGTGATCCGCTCACGTTCGTCGATGGAGGCCAGGTTCACCTCGTGGATCACCGACCGGTAGGCGTCGAGGGCGTCGCCGGGGACGTCGACGCCCAGCTCCTGTTGCGCTTCGAGCACCGCGATCCACAACTCGCGCTCGAGCACGACCTTGCCGGCCGGCGACCACAGGACGGCCAGGTCCGAGCTGGCGTAGCGGGTGGCCAGCACGTTCGGGATCGTAGGGACGGCACCTGCCGAGAGGGGATCGGCGCCTCCTGGTCGGGGATCGGGTCGTTCGGTCGGGGTGGAAGGCATCAGATCGTTCGTCGTCTCACGGTTCGGTGGAGGTGCAGGTCGCAGGGTGATCTTGCCGTCGTGCACCACTCGGTAGGTGCAACTGAACGGATGCTTAGTTCGTTCGGATCATTTCCGGCGGCAAAGGTCCCTGAAGGGTAAAGCCCACCGCGAGAACCGTCGAAGCTGGCCTACGAAGGTCCTCGCGAGAGCGGCATCGAAGGTTCAGGAGGGTGAGCGGAGCGCATGGACGATCGTTGCACAACGCATCAGTTCGAGGCCGCCGAGGACTTCTGTCGGACATGCGGGGGCGCGTTCTGCAACGAGTGCCTGGTCTATGCCTTCGGTCCCGGTCAGCCGCCCTTCTGCCTCAACTGCGCGCTCGCCGCGGCCGGCGTCCGCTCGAACGCGGCCCGGGCGCCGCAGGTGTCCAAACGCGAGATGCGCGCCAGGGCGAAGGAGCGCCGTCGCAAGGCCAAAGAGGAGAAGAAGACCGCTGCAGCGGCTGCGGCCAACGTCGAGATCGACTGGTCGGTCCCGACGCCCGAGGACGGCGGTGGCGACGGCATGGAGTGGATGGAAGAGCTCGTCCCTCCGACCGACGAACGCGTGATCTTCTGACACGTCGGGCTCGACATCGGGTCTCAGTCGCCCGCAGTCATCCCACGAGGTGAGCGCGACGAGACGGTGCGGTCCGATGGGCACAGGTACGCTGACCGGGTGTAGGCCCTGACGATCGGGCATCGTGCTCGGTGGAGACCATGGCGGCAACCCTGTGAAGTACTGCACGAGCTGCGGGAGGGCGTTGCGGCCCGGCGCGCAGTTCTGCCCGTCGTGCGGGACCGTCACCGGTGAGACCCCCGACGCAGCCACCGCTCGACGGCCGGTTGCACCGCCACCGTCCGCGCCGCCACCCGGCGCACCCCCACCCGGCGCAACCGTTCCTGCGCCCTCGGGCGGACCGGGGAGAGGAGCCAACTGGACGATCATCGGTCTGGTGATCGGCGTCGTGGTGCTGCTGGGCGTCGTCGCCGGGGTCGGCATCGCGCTCGTGATCACCAACGGTGACGGCGACGAGACCGCTAGCTCCGGCGGGCCCTCGGCAACCAGCACGACACGGCCCACCGACCGCACCACCACCACGGTGGCACAGGCCACCTCCACGACGACCGCACCGTCGACGCCCACGACACCGCCCCCCTGGGCGGGCCAGCTCAACAGCACCTTTGCCAAGATCCGCACCGCTCCCTCGCTCGACGCCGGGGAGATCACCACGGTCGAGGACCGCCGCTACGACCCGATGACCGTCATCAGCGGACCGGACCCCAACGGCTGGTACGAGATCGACCTCGATGGCACACGGGGCTGGCTGTTCGGGGCGTTCGTCCTGCCGACGGCGCCCGGCCAGCACGCGGCCGAGACCCGGGACGGATCACGTGCCGTGTTGCGGTCCTCGGACGGGACACCGCTGCCGATCGAGAACCCGTCGGGCGACGCGGTGCTCGTCACGGGAACGACCAGCGGGTCCTATTGGACCGTGCTGCTGCCAGACGGATCGACCGCGACGGTGGCGGCGAGCGAGATGCGGATCGTGCGATGAGCCTGCTCCGACGAGGCCCGTCTCCGATCTCGAGGGCGATGACCTCGCCGCGAGCCGCCGCAGTGGTGTTGGCCTGCATCGTCGTCGCGGTGGTCGCCGCGTGTTCGGGCGGTGGGGGCGACCGTGCCGCGACACCGCCGGCCGGCTCCTCCGAGCCCGTCCTCGCCGCGCCCACCCCGCCCGAGGTCGCCGAGGCGTCGAGCCCGACGAGCGACCTGACGGGCGACCCGGCCGACGGGACGGACGACCCGGCCGACGCGTCGTCCCCGGTCATCGAGCTGCGCGTCCCCCACGAGGTCGATCCCTCGATGTGGACGTCGGTCGTCGAGGCGTTGCCGGCCGCGACGCTCCCCAGCGATTGCCCGCTGCCGCTGGACGACCCCATCCACCTGCCGAACTCGGCGCGCAGCTACCGGGGCGGGGTCCACCAGGGCATCGACTTCATCTGCGCCGAGCGTGGCCGCGAGGCGGTCGCCGCGCTACCCGGGCGCGTGGTGATGGCCAACAACAGCTACGTCGAGCCCACCGAGGCCCAGCGCAACGCCCTGCTCGGCGAAGCCCAGGCTTTGGGGTACACGCCACCGTGGACCTTGGCCCTGCTGTACGGGCGGTTCGTCGTGCTCGACCACGGCTACGTCGAGGGCGCGGGCCACGTGGTGACGGTGTACGCCCACCTCGACGAGATCGACCCGTCGATCACCCCCGGCCGCCAGGTCGACGCCGGCACCGTGCTCGGCGAGATCGGCAACCGCGGCACCGACCCGGCGGTCAGCGGCGTGGACGACCCCCGGTCGATCCACCTCCACTGGGAGCTCATGGTCGACGACGTCTACCTGGGAGCGGGCCTGAACGGCGCGAACACCGGCAAGCTCTACGCCCAGCTCTTCGACCGCTGAACGGTTCAGCTCGGGCTCAGCGCAACAGGGTGATCCAACACACGACGATCATGAACGCCGGCCGCCATCGACACCGGGCCCAGAAGCAGTGCAGGCAGACTCGGAGCTGACCTGACCTGAACACGAGCGCGTGCTTCGACGGCTTCCGCGGGACTGGTAGCTCCAGCGGAGGGCAAGGCCACCGGCCGCTAACATCTGAACCTCGCGTGCACTACGAGCGGAAGGCGGCAAGATGAGCGACAGCCCGATCGGGCCAGACTGGTGGCAGGCGTCGGACGGCAAGTGGTACCCGCCACAAGGCCAACGGGCGACGGAGCTCGTCCCGCCCGGCGGCGGCTCCGGCATCCCAAGGACGAGCGGGATGGCTGTGACGTCCTTGGTCCTCGGGATCGTCTCGCTGTTCAGCTGCCTCCCCGCCGGGATCGGCGGACTGATCACCGGCATCATGGCCAAGCGGTCGATCACCAACTCTGCGGGAGCGGAGAAGGGCGAGGGGATGGCTGTCGGGGGCATCGTCACGAGCCTCATCGGCATCCTGCTCTGGGGCGTCGTGGTCCTCGCCATCGTCGCGACAACCTTCCTCGGGACGAGCGCCGAATCGAAGTTCTCGTCCGTGGGATCGGTGATCAGCGGCTACTGACCTACGGCCGAGGCGCAACGTCTCCGTCACCTGGTACCCGAACCAGGTGAGACCCCTCGCCCGGGAAACGGGGACGCCCTTGCGGCCAGCGGGAACCCCACCGGTGGACGGCGGCCCCATCATGCGCGCGTTGGATCCCGAAGTTGGCGATGTGATCTGGGAGCGGTCAAGGGGCTGGTCCCGGGCCCGCCACGAACTCATCCGTTGGGCTGTCACCGGCCCTCGATCCTCAGAAGGGCTCGCCTCCATTGCGCAACCTGTCGCAAAGTAGGCGCATTGCGCATTGGGTCTGATGACGCGCAATGGGTGCGTTGAGGACCACCGTTGGACGCTGCTGATGTCCGAAGGCTCGCCGCCGACGAGTCGCTGACCGCCGAGTTCACGGAGACTCCCCTCCGCGTCAGGCTGACCGGTTCGACCTCTGACCACGTCGGTGCCCATCGACGGCTACTCCTGCTGGGCGAGGCAGTAGGTGACGTCTTCGTCGAAGGCCGAGAACTGCACGGGGAAGAAGCCCATGAGCTGGGGACAGTCCGCCGTCGGGCCGTCCAGCACCTGCTTGACGACATAGGTGCGCTTCGAGGCGTCGAAGGTTCCGCGCGCCGCCGCGCAGTCTGCTGGTGCCAGGTCGGTCGTCGATGGATCGTCGATGATGCGCACGCAGTCTCCGGCGGCGAAGCGTGTTCCCCCGCTGCGGGTCTGCCCTCCCGCGCTGGTCGTCGACGACGAGAGACCCGAACTGGAGCTCGAGCCGGTCGAGGTCGTCGAGCGCCCCACCGAGGCGGTCGATGAGCTCGCCGACGGTCCCGATGAGGACCTCGCAGGATCGTCGCCCTGGTTCGATGTGCAGCCCGGCGACCCTACGACGAGAGCGACCAGGATCACGAGCGCGACGATCGACGACCGGCTCCGGCTCCAGGCCCGTAGCGGCCCGCTCATGACGCCACCGGCGACGTGGCGTCGGTCCAGGCCGACCCATCCCACCAGCGCAGGCCCGAGCCGAGGGGATCGAGGTACCAACCTGCCGCCAACGCGGGTGCCTGCGGCGGCGGAGCAGTCGGTGGCAGCACGTCGTAGCCGCCCGCGTCGTCGCCACCGATCTCGTCGACACGCGAACCCCAGTCGGCCCCCAAGTCCGCGTCGTCCACCACGACGCGCTCGAGTTGCGACCAGGGATCTTGCGCGGGAAGGCCCGGATCAGGTGGGCGTACCGCGGGATCGAGGGTGGGAGCTCCAGCACCCACCTCGACCCGCAGGCCCCGCGTCTCGATGCCGACGGCGGGGTCCTGCCCACGGACCGCTCGCTCGAACGCGTCCAACCTCATGCGGATGGTGTGCGCCTTGGCGGGGATGCCCCGGTTCATCGACCATCGGGCCACGCCGACCACGGCGCGGGTCCTGCCCGTCGGCAACGACACGATCTCGAGGTAGATCTGCTGGCGGATCCCCGAGATGAGCGGCGACTGGGCCACCATCGGATCGTCGTCGACCAGCTTCCACGTCGATCCCACGACCTTCTGGACGAAGATCTGACTAAGCGCATCAGGCGAGAGGGACGTCTCCACGATGCGAGTCCGCATGCCCTGCTCGAGCATCTTCCCGTACGCGATCCGAGCGGCGACGAGCCCGGCGATGACAAGTACGAAGATCGCGAATTCCATGACGCCTTCCTTTCGATGTGGGTGGGTCCGCCGACCGGATCACCCGGACCTGCGTGCCGACATCGTCCGTCGGCAGGCCCACTTCCGCCATGGGGAGCACTCCCCGCCTTCAGCAACCCAGGATCGTCACCCGCACGGCATGCCGCGTCAGCCCTCCGCGGACGGTGCGGTGGCGTCGGTCCAGGTGGACCCGTCCCACCAGCGCAGCCCTGTACCAACCGGGTTCGAGTACCAACCCGGCGGCGTGCCCGGCTCGGTCACCGGCGGGGTCGAGACAGGGGTGGCAGGAGGCATCACCGGTGGTGACGGACGGGGATCGCCGGGTGCCGGGGTGTTCGCCACCGGGCTCGCCGTACGGCCGGCCGCCAGCCACGCCTGGATCTCCTCGGCGAACGTGGCTTCTCGCTTCGCCTGCCACGTCCGGCCGCTCGGCAGGAACTCTCCGACCATCTTCGCTCCGATGGTCGCGCCATCGGGGAAATCCATCAGCAACCCGCGAGGTCGCTTGTTGAGCACACCGGCCGATCCGAGCCGTTCGATCTCGACGCCTGCACACGGCCACGAGCCATAGATCGCCGAGCTCGCACCGGCTCCCGAGATGAGGGCGTGCATCGCGTTCGGCGACAGTCCGACGACGGCGGACCCCTCGACCGATGCCGTCTGCCCATCGGTCCGGGGAAGGCCGAAGGTCCCGGCGACGATCCACCGCCACCGAAACCCCGGCGGAGCCGAGGTCGACGAGGCAAGCCGCTGGACGTCGGCCCAGTAGGTGAAGGTCACGTCGTCGGGACCCGATGCGCTCTCGCCTTCGGTGTACATCGTGTAGCTGTCGGTAAGGTCGCTCATCTGTCGCTCCGTAGGTGCGAATCGTGGTGGCGTGGCGGGCTCACCGAGTGGTCGTCGCCGACCAGCGACTCGATTCCTCCAACCCGGTTCCGCCGCTGCGGTGCCGCCCTCGTCAGTCCGACGCCGTCCAGTCGATCGACGTGTTCGGATCCGGTGGCGGTTCACCGACCGAATCCGGTGTGGCATCGCTGCGTCGAGATCCCCGTGGCGAGACGTCGACCGTGCCGAGCGGGAAGACCTCCTCGTTCTCCGCGACCCACGCCGCCGCGAGCTGGTCCGCCACGTCGTCGGGGTGCCCGGTGTCCTGGAACTGGAGGAGGCGACCGACCCGCTCGATGATGTCGGTCAGGCTGTCGGCCGGTGCCCACGCGGTGCCCACCGTCCACGACGACGAAGACCCGTCTGCGTTCGACGCTGCCGGGTGCAAGACCGCTGCGTCGGTGGTGACGAGCGGCGCCGACCGGGGGTAGTCAGCCGGATAAGCGATGACGCAGGGCGGAGCCGCGATCACCACCGGCTGGCCGTCCACCGGGTCGATCGCGGCGGTGACCACCTCGTAGGCGACCCTGAAGCGGGTGGTGGTGCCCTCGCCCTCGACAGCGACCTTGACCGCAGGGTGGTCGCCATAGTCCCGGTCGACCTCGAGGCGATCGGCGTGGAAGCGACGTTCGAGTGGGTTCACAGGAGCTCCCTCGGCGCGCCACAGGACATGCAGAACTTGTCGTCGCCTTCGAACGCGGTGCCACAGCCCGTGCAGAACCGCACGTAGGCACCCGCACCGACCCCGTGGGGTGGAGCCGGCACAGCACCCGGAGGCGGGGGCGGCATCGCCGACGGTACAGGTGGCGGTGGGGCTCCGACCGGAGGTGGCGGCGCGGCGGCCATCGAGGGCGGCGGAGGCAGCGGGGACCCCGCGACCGGACGGGGTGCCGCCGGTGGCGGAGGCGCCGAGGACGGGGGTGGAGGCATCGGCGGGCTCGGAGCGGCAGTGGGTGGCGGGAGGTGACCGAGCTCGGCCAGGGGCCGGGCACCAGCCGGTGGCGGACGAACCGCCGGTGCCGGTGCGGGTGCAGCTGCCGGGACGAGCGTGTCCGGGGGCGGGAGTCGGTCCGAGGAGACGACCTGGTCCACGGTTGGTGGCGAACTGGGTGCCTCGCGGGGCGTGATCTCGTAGGCAGCCGGCACGACGTTCGCTTCGCCATCGGGGACCGGTGCGCTGGCGGTACCGGGCTCGGGCAGCTCGAAGCAGTCGCGTGATCCGCAACCGTCGAGCTCGGCCCAGCAGTCGACGTGGTGGGGCGTCGAGCAGGTGGGGCACCGCCGACCCGTGACATCGACCGGCCAATGGCAGAACGGGCAGTTCTCGACGCTCAGCGCCTCGATCGTGCTCATCGGTATCGCTCCTCGCCCACTCGCCTCGACGTCCGGCACGATACCGGACACGACCCTCGGAGGACGTGCTCGGGGACGTGCACGCCGTGCTCGGACAGGTCGATGAGGTGGGTGGGTGCCACACGCCTGGGGAACGGCGACACCCACCCGGAGGGCTCGCGCCCTCGGGGTGCAGTTGAGACCAGGAACCGCAGAAGCGAAATGGGGAGCACTCCCCGACCTACGTCCGGGCACCCGTGGCCGCAGCCACGCGGGCGGGCCATCGGATCCTGGCTGACGACCACCCGTCCGGGTAGGTCGGCCCCGGACCGACGATCTGGATCTCGGGACCACGCGATCCCCTGTGAACAGCTGACCGGGTCGGTCAGCGGGTCGGTCAGCGGGTCGGTCAGCAGGTCGGTCAGCAGGCGACCGGTGGGTCGGACTGCACACCGTTGAGATGTCGCACGTAGGAGTCCTCGGGGCCGCGGTGCCGTTGGGAGCACGCTTCGGCCGCGGTGTTGTAGGGCCCGAGGTAGGCGGCGTAGATGTCGGTGCCGTCCTTCGACGATCGATCGAAGGTGGCGCACGACGATCCGGTGTGCAGATAGCGGCTCCCGGGCACGGAGTCGAGGATCCGCTGGATGTCGCGCCCATAGCTCGCTGGTTGTATCGAGGCACCGACCATCGTCACGTACTCGTGGTTGCAACCCACGTTGGCGATCAGCTGGGACAACCCCAGGTCGTACGACGTCGAGGACGGCGCGGGGGCAACCGTGGTCGTCGTAGGCCGAGAGGTGGTCGTCGTCGTGGGGTGAGAGGTGGTGGTCGAGCGATAGCTGGTGGTCGTCGTGCTCAGGTACCCGGAGTCCAGGTCGCCGTAGTCCGAGGGTCCGTACGACGAGTACGAGCTCGAGTCGTACCAGTTGTCGGTATCGCCGGCCTGCGCGAGCAGGTACCAGTAGACACCTGCGGCCCCTGCGATGAGCACGACCGCCAGATATCCGAGCACGAGACCGGCCGTCGCCATGCCCGAACCCGCCTGCATCCCTCCCGACCGGCGGATCCGGCGGATCTTCGCCCTCGACACGTGACCGAAGATGATGGCCAGCGGCGCGCACAGCGCGCAGGTGACCCACGACGTGATGCCGAGGACCATCGAGGCCACGGCCAACCCGTTGGTGCCCCCGGCCACGGCCAACCCGTTGGTGCCCCCGGCCACCGGTGCCCCGACCGGTGGCGGCGGGACCACCCGTGGCGGGGCCACCCGTGGCGGGGCCACCTCCGGTGGCCCCAGGTGGCGTACCGGTTCGGTGACGTCGACCGCCCCGGCCGGGGCGGTCGACGAGCCCGACCCCGGTACATCAGGTTCGACGGGGTCACCGCATCTGGGACAGAACCGCACACCGGGACGAAGCTCGGCTCCACACCCGGAACAGCTGCTGGTCACCGCTTCACCTCCCGCCCTTCCACCGTGACCCACCCGTCTCACCGACCGCTTCGGACCGACGAGAGCCTCGACCGGACAGGCTTCCACAGAACACCCCTCCCGCGCTCATAGGGCCCCGAGGAACCCGACGTAGAAGGCCAGCAGCAGAACGAGCGAGCCGATCTCGACCCAGCCCAGGATCACCCCGGCGAGGGCCATGCCCCGCGACGTCTCCACCCCCGACTGCTTGATCCGCCCCAGGGCGAGGTGCCCGAAGACGACCCCGAGGACCGCCCCCACCCCGCAACCCACCAGGCTCAGCACGAGCGACGCCACCGCGTAGCTGCGAGCGTCGTCGACGACACCTGCCTGTCCCATCGCCCCCGCCAGGCCGGCGCCGGCGGGATGCCCGGCGAAGCGGGCCGAGCAGTGCTTGCACACGAGCGCATCGGGCCGGACCTGTTCACGGCAGTACGGGCACCGTGAGGATCCGTCCTCGTCCACCGTCGGTGTGAGCGCGCGGACCGCCGGGGCCTGCCGGTCGCGGCGAGGCGCCCGGACCGGTGGCAGCGATGCGCACACCGTCGCCCCGAGCAGGAGCGCGATGAGGAGGAAGCCCATCCCCCGTCCGCCGTCGTAGTAGTTGGGCCCACTCCAGTAGCCGCCCGACGAGCCGAAGCGCCAGATCCCGAGGTAGAGGACCACACCGCCGAGGAGCAACCACTGGAGGATCCGCAGCGCGCGGTAGCGGCTCCGGGTGAGCCCCTGCACCCAGGCGAACCGCATCAAGGCCAGCACGAGGGCGAGCACCGACACGACCACGCTCAGGAACAAGGCCACGAAGCCGACCGGAGAGAGGTGCCGCCCGAAGACCAGCGAGGTGCCCCACCCCCAGGGCACGAACAGCAGGTCGTCGAAGACCCTCAGGTCGTACGCGAGTCCGAGCACCCCCGGGACGATCCCGAGGACGAACAAGACGACCGCAGCGCCGCCGACCACGGGCCAGACCCGTTGCTCCGGACCATCGGTGTCGGCAAGCGCAGTCGACGCCTCCTGGCCGGTCACCGGTGCTCCGCAGGACCCGCAGAACGACACTCCGGCGACAACCGGGACCCCGCAGGTCGCGCAGGTCGCGCCCGGGCTGTCGTCGACGCTCTCGGGGAGCAGGCGCCCTCGCCCCCGACCCTGGACGCCGAGGACCACGACCGCGGGCCCAACGATGACGAGCAACAGCAGGAGGACGAGGATCACGGTCGAAGCTCCAGGTGGATCGCCCCGAAAAGCGGGACGGCAGCGAATGGGTGGACAGGTCGTTCCGGCAGGTGGGTGCCGCACGTCCTGGGGAACGGCGACACCCACCCAGAGGGCGCTCGCCCTCGGGGTGCATTGGAGACCAGGACCTGCACGAGGGGAATGGGGACCACTCCCCGGTCGGCCGTCGAGGGCATCCATCACCCGGGAGAAGCCGGGCGTCAGGACATCGATGGTGTGACACCTTTGTTCCATCGCCGGGTTGCCTCGGTCGCGCCGGGCCAGCCACACCGATGAGCAGGTCGCCACCGACGCGCACCGCGCACCCTGGACGTCCGAGCTTGCGCCATCGGTGCCGGTGTCCGTGACGAGGTCCTTGGATGCCGAACACATACCGTGGTATTGGAATCACAGAACTTTTCAAGCTTTTTCCGCATCTTCCACACGACAACGATCGAACACCAGTACGATTGCGTCATGGCGTTGGCAGAGGACCCGAGGACGGATCCGTGGCTCATCGAGGGCTTCGACCCGGGCCGTCCCGTCCCCGTGCCGGGCACCGCGGGCGCTCGCGTCGTCGAGCTCGCGACCGCTCATGAGGCCTCCCGCATCGCGCTGATCGACACCCTGCGCGACTTCGAGGCCAACGACCGGTACGCCGACGACGGCTACCGCTCCGTGTACTCGTGGCTGCGCGACCACACCGACCTCACGCGCGGCGACGTCGCCCGCCTCATCGACACCGCGCGGTTCTTGTCACGCCACGACCACGCGGAGCGGGCACTGCGGTCCGCCACGCTGGCCCTGGCCAAGGCCTCTGCCCTGGCACGAGTCGACACCGAGGCCCGTCGCGACCTCATGGTGCGCGACCTTCCTGCACTCATCTCTGCCGTCGCTCCCCTCGACGTCGATGCCGCGTGCCGGGTCATCGCCCAATGGGCCCGCCTCGCCGACAACGAGGTCGGGTCCGAACCCGACGACGCCAAGGCCCGCCAGCACCTCCACGCCTCGCGCACGCTGTCGGGCATGGTGGTCATCGACGGCCTCCTCGACGCCGAGACCGGTTCGTTGGTCCTCGCCGCGCTCGACGCCCTCGACCACCCCGACTCGCTCGACGACGGGATCCCCGTGCGCTCCCGCTCGCAACGCAACGCCGAGAACCTCGGCGAGATGGCACGGCGTTCCCTCGCGTCGGACGGTCACCTCGACCCCGACCGCACCGTCAACGTCGTGATCGATGCCGACCTCATCCCCCACGACAGCCACAACCCCACGCGTTGCGCCCACAACCAATCCCCGGACGGGTTCGACTTCGACGATGAGCCGACGAAGCCCAGCCCGACCGCGACCG
Source organism: uncultured Rhabdothermincola sp. (assembly GCA_964525005.1). Taxonomy (GTDB): domain Bacteria; phylum Actinomycetota; class Acidimicrobiia; order Acidimicrobiales; family Acidimicrobilacustridaceae; genus CAZALT01. The sequence goes on along the minus strand of CAZGEF010000010.1, from coordinate 33,073 downwards.
ACCATGTCCCAGACGACCATGTCCCAGACGACGAGATCATCGACCTGCGCGACCGCGCCGCCGCGAGCAACCGCCCATCCGGCTCCGGTGCCGCGAGCTGCCCGCCGACCGACTCCCCGCCGACCGACTCCCCGCCGACGGACTCAGCCGAGCGCCCGTCGGCGGTCGATCTGTCCGACCTCATGGCGATCCTCACGGGGCGCAGCGCCATCGTCGGCCACGGCCCGGTCAACCCGCGCACCATCGGCCGCCTCCTGTGCGACAACTGGATCAGCCGCGTGGTCCTCGGCCCGAAGAGCACCGTCTTGGACCTCGGCCGCCGCGCCCGCCTGTTCACCCCCGCTCAGCGCCGCGCCATCGTCGTCCGCGACCAGCACTGTCGGTTCGGCACCTGTGACGCCCCGCCCGAGCGCTGCCACGTCCACCATCTCGACTACTGGGAGCACGGCGGCACCACCGACATCGACAACGGCCGCCTCTACTGCCACCGTCACCACCATCTCGTCCACGAAGGCGGCTGGACCATCCACCGCGCTCCGGACGGGACCCTCTGGGCCACCCACCCCAACCACCCGCACCCCATCAGGTGCTGAAGACCACCCGGGGCGCATGCCCGAACCCGCCCGAAGCCCACCCGTCGATCCGCTCGGGTGGGTGCCTCGTCGCGTCCGTGCACGGGCACCCACCCTCACGGCCTGGGACCGCCGCCCCACGTACTCCACCCAACACGACGCCTGGTCGCCAGCCAATGGGCAGCACTCCCCGGTGGAGATGTCGGGAACGGCAGCCTGATGCCGTGTCCGACGCGATCCCCTGTCCCGGCTTGTTGCGCTGTCTGACCAGTTACCGTCGGGGCACGGCAGACAGGTGGAGGTAGGGGATTCGTGTCAAGGACCTGTGCAACGTGCGGGTGGGTCGCCAACGAGAAGTCGCTGTTCTGCGGTGTGTGCGGACAGCCGATGGGCCCGACCTCGTCGACGTCGACCACCGCTGGAGCCACGCCGCTCGAGCAACTCCCCCCGCCGCTCGCGTCGCAGCGGCTCGCTCCTCCGCCGCCCGATCGTGGCTCGCTGCCGCCCCCACCGGGGTCCGCGCCGATGGGAGCATCCACGGGAAGTGGGCTCGGCAAGCTCCTCGCCGGCATCGCGCTCGCGGCGATCGTCGTCGGAGGGGCGATCTTCGGGTACACGTGGCTGAAGGAGAACTACGTCAAGCCCAAGGACCTGCACGCGGGTGACTGCCTGTCGAGCATCCCCTACGTCAGCAACATGTCGGCCGACAAGGTGAGCTGCAGTTCGCCATCGGCCACCTACAAGGTGCTGTCCAACGTCAAGGCGACCGGAAGCAGCTACCCCGGCAACATCTACGCCCTCGAGTCCTCGTGCGAGTCTTCGGGTGGAACCGCAGTGCCCCCGGCCCAGAGCGCCTGGGACGACGGCGACCACTACGTGCTCTGCTACGACCGGGTCCGCTCCGGTTCAAGCCCGTACGGATTCTGACGACGCACGCCCCATCTCGGTGCTCGCCGACCGCGTCTCGGACAGACGGTCACACGAGCCGTCCGACGAGGTCGCCGTTGTTCACCGAAGTCCTCCCGATCATGGCGGGCAGGTTCTGGTAGCGCGCCATCTCGATGACCGGGAACCCGGTGCTTCCCAGCCAAGACGTGGACCTGGGTCCGCATCGCCAGCTATAAGCGCCGTGCCACAAGCGCCGAAGAAGCGGGCATCAGCTCGGGCAACGCCTCGCAGTTGGGACACGTCGATCGCATCAGTACTCCCTGCTCAGGATCATCCTTGTTCGACCGAGTGAAGGGTGACCACGAAGATCAACGTCTCGTACGGTCGGATGGCGGGCGGGCTTCCGGCCGCTCCGTATCCCTTGTCCGGCGGGATCATGAGGAGGCGCTCGCCGCCCACCTGCATGCCGACGAGACCTTCGGCCCATCCATCGATCACCCCGCTCAGAGGGAACGTCGTGGGCTCGCCACGGGTGTAGGAGTCGTCGAACACCTCGCCGGTTGAGCACGAGACGCCGATGTAGTCGACCGTGACCGTGGCACCCGGCCGGATCTCCTCGCCGTCGCCCACGATGAGATCCTCCTGCACGAGCTCAGCAGAAGGCATGCCCAGAGTTATGGGCACATCTGGTGCTCCCACTGGAAGGGGCTCGGCGAGCGGTACGCAAGGCTCGCCAGCCGCAGGCTCTGCGCGCGCCACGGTCGTGGTCGAAGAGGAGCGGTAGGAGGTCGTCGAGGTGAACGCGGAGCCGACCTCTTCGAACTTCGACGATGAACTCCCGCCCAGGAACACGACCGCGGCGATGAGGAGCAGACCGAGGCCCCACAACACGACGCCGACCACGCTGGTGATGACGCCAGCGAGCGCCATTCCCTCACCCTTCTCGGCCCCCGCTGACTCGGCAATTCGTCGGCGCGCCACGGTGCCGGTGATGAGCCCGGCGATCCCTGCCGGTGCGCAGACCACGAGCGACAGCAGACCGAGCACCAGCGACGTGACCGCCATGCCGTTCGTTCGGACTGGATCGCCCGGTGGTCCCTCCGGCGCGTGGGGTGGGGTTGCTTGACCTTGGGGTGGGTACCACCGATTGTCGGAGGCCTGCCACCAGCCAGGACCCAGAGGTCCGTCGCTCATGTTGTCCCGCCTTTCACATCTGCGACCTGTTCATGAGGTTCTGCCGGATCGAAGGTGGTGACCATGGTCGTCCGACCGGGGAGCGATCACGTGTGCTCGGTCCATCGGGTTCCGTCCCAGTAGCGGATGCCGTCACCGGTCGGATCCGGGTACCAGCCGGCCACGGGATGTCCGCCCGATCGATCGTGAGCGCTCGAAGAATGACGACCACCCGACCGCGCGCCAGCGACCACCAGCGCGACGACGATCGCTCCGACGATGACGGGCACGACGAGGAGGATGAGGAGGATGAGGATCTCGGGACCACCGAGCTTCATCGGACCATTGTCCCGGCTCCCAGCCGATCCGACTTCCGTCGTTCGTGCATCACTCGCATCCTTTTCCTCATGACGGTCTCACCGATCAGCCGCCGGCCGCAACGCGATCTCGAGCCAGTCCCTCTGTCATCCCTTTGGCACCGAGCAGCTCATCGGCTGGGGGTGAGTCCAAGAAGGAGGGTCCGGGCGAAGACCCTCGCGGCTCGACGCCACAACCGGAAGCGCCCACAAAGCGAATCCCTCCGGTTGGCAGATCGTCGATTCGTGAGCGTTGACGAGGACCGTATCTCCGCCGGGCAGCGGCGCTACGTAGGTGTCGCCGGCGAGTTGAGCGTCGAGGACGTTCGGTGAACCTTGGAAACCTCTGGACATCCTCAGTCCGATCGTGCCGGAAGGGTCCTGGCAGACCGTGACCGTGTGTGGGCCGTTCGAGTACAGCCCGGCGGCTTGCCCTCGTGCATCGAAGAACTCGATCGGCTCGAAATCGTCGGCAAACCCATCGCATGACAGCTCATCGGCGAACGGAACCAATCGGGGGTCGGTCAGGACATAGGGCTCGGCCTTCCTGCCCGTCACAACCAACGCTACGACGACTCCCACCACGACGGCGACCATCAACGCGAAGGCCCCGAGGAGTAGCCCCAACCGAGGCGGCCTGAGCCCCGCGCTCGCGGCTGGGAACGGCGAAGCTGCCGGCACCGCCGAGAATGGGGTGGATGCGGTCACCGCACCTGGAACTGCCGCAACCGGCGAACCACACGCACCACAGAACGCCACGCCCTCGACTCCCGCCCCGCAACGTTCGCAGGCCATCAGCACTCTCCAGACATTGAGGTTGGCCAGTTCTCCGGGGTCGGTTCGGTTGAGCCGCCGCCGCGAAGCGAGGGTGGACGTGGGTCAGCTCAAGGAGCGCGCCCGAGGAGGTCAACCGCGTGTCGGGAAGCAGGAGACGGGAGCGAGCCATCGCGACCCTGCCACGACCAGGTTCGGAGTGGCGACGCCAGCGGCGACCAACCATGCCGAGATTGGATGGCAATCATGCGATTCCCATTCGACCAAGACCGCCCATGCTTGTCTTGGTGGCTGATCGCAATCCCCTCTCGTGTCTATGCCCGTCCCTTCGCTTGTGGCCATGATGCAGCCATCGAAAGAGCGGGTCCAGATCCTCGTGCGCCGGCGGGTGCCCTCCGAGATTCATGCGTTAGCGGCCACCGACCTGACGATCTCCCGCAGAACAGGCAGGACTTCTTCTGCCTCATCGCCCCCACATGATCCGGTGGCATGGACAAGGTCACAGGTGTGACCCTCCTCGACGACAAACAAGCGGTAGCTCTGCACGATGGTCACACCGACCTCCGATGTGTACGCGATCTCGAGGAGATAGCTATCTCTGCCTCCAATCTCCTCGCGACCCTCGCCTACGACCTGCACGTTCAGGAGCTTCGAGGTATCGACCCGGAGTGCTTCGCTCGCCGTGCGCAGGTCATACCCCTTGGCGAACCGCGTAAGCGTGACAACGACGTTGGACCGCACCTTCGCGTCGATCTCGGGCGCGGCGAGTGCGATCACTGTGCCAGGCGCAGCGAGCGGGACCCACTCGTTCGGAGTTGAGATCGACAGGTTCGGGAAGGCGGGGAAGTCCGCGCTGGGGAAGGTGTGCTCTCTCATCTGTTCGTGGCCTCTCTCGTGTACTGCTCCATCAGAAGATCCTCCGCAATCCGCCGACCACCCTGTTCACGTCGTTCACCGCCTCCCTGGGGCTGAAGGACACCCCGCCCTTGAGTCGTCCACCCAGGCCGATCGCGGCACCAACCTCGAGGCCGAGCTCGATCTTGTCCATCGTCACGGCAGCATCGACGTTCCCGCGAACCCCGATTCCAGCAAAGGCGCTGGCTCCTCCGGAGGCAGTTACTCCTCCCAACTCTACGGAACCATCCGCAGCAGCCTCGGCACCAGCAAAGGCCGTTCCTCCGGCATTCGCTCGAACGCCGTCGAGACCAACCTTCCCCGATGCAGCCACGTCCGCACGTGCGCCGCCGAAGACCGATCCCTTTGCATTCCCCGCCAGCGGGCCAGCGGCGATCGCACCAGACACCGCCCCACCGACCCCGACTGCCGCAGCAGCGCCCGCCGCTGCTGTGACGGATGTTCCGTCACTAGTAAGGCTCGCCGAGGCCGATGCGCGACCTCCAGCCCACGCCTCTGCCTCATAGCTCCCGTCTACGCCCTTCCAGGAACCTGAACCACTCCGTGACACCGATGGCCCCCAGGAACCGTCAGCCTTCTTCTCCCAGATGACGCCGTCGGTACTGTCACTTCCGCTACCACTGAGCGAAGGTTCGGTGCCCACACCTGACCCAACTCCGCTCGCTCGCTCTTGGTCTTCGGCGTTGTTGATCGCGGACTGGCCGAAGCCGCGCAGATCCTCCGCCAGCCTGGTCAGGCGTGCCCGATGGATCGACCAGTCGCCGACGAACGCGTCCGCGTCACCACCGGCCCAGCCCGACCGATGTACGACACCGTTGACCGACGCCACGATGCGATCCACATCGCCCGCCCAGACCTTCAGGTCATCACCGAGGCGCTTGACCTCGGCAACGTTCATCCCGTGCGTAACCGTTCCCATGCTCACAAACCTCCTCCGTACATCAGCGGTCTGTTCCACCTGCAACGCCCAAGGCTCCGAGGGCAAGCCCTCGGAGCCTCCAAGCGTGGACCTCTGCAGAAGCCGCCGTGCTATCGGCTCGACACGTCCCGCTGCTCGGACGCGTTGTTCAGCGCGCTCTGACCGAATCCGTCGATGTCGCTCGCGACCTGGTTGAGATGGGTGCGGTGCTCCGGCCACCACTGGTTCTTGAACGTCTGCGCATCGGGACCTTCCCACGTCGTCGACGCGATCCGGCTGTTGACGTTGCCGATGATCGTCCGGATCGCCTCGGCTTCCTTCTTGAGCTCGTTACCCAGCGCATCGACCTCATCGGGGTTCATGCCGTGCGTGAAAGCTGCCATCTGGATTCCTTTCGCCTCTTCCGAGGACTCTCTGAGTTCCGCCGCCCCCGTTGGACGACTTGCTTGTCTGGAGCTACTGAACCACGGGCTCCAGGATCCGTGAATGGGGAGCACTCCCCGCCCCACCTCGGGTTCGTCGGCGAGAGCCGGCAAACGTTCGCACCATCATCAATCGACCTCCGGTAGCGCGATCTGAACCTTGGCCACGTTCCCGTCCCGCACGAGCAGGCCCCGTCCCGGAGGGAACTGGGCCCGCGTCGTACGGGGGAACGGGGTCTTGAACACCGAGTCGCCGTCGTACTGGTCGGGGACGAGCGCCAGGCCGGCTCTCGTCACCTTCAGCACCTTGAACAGCGGCCAGCTGCCGCCCATGGCGCTGGTCTCGCCGTCGGAGATCACGAACTGGCCGGCGCCAAGCGCGGCCTCCACCAGGGTGACCAGCTTCTGGTCCGACGGCCGCGCCGCCAGCTTGGGCGCGTTGTCCAGGAAGAACGCCATCGAGCCGCTGGGCACCGAGCCCTCGTCGAATCCCGGAACGAGCTCCGCCGCCAGCTCCTCGATCTCGGGGTCGGACTCCACCCGCCGGCTCCAGTCGACCATCGTCGCCAGCGGCGACCGGCCGTCGCCCACGTAGAGCAGTTCCACCTGCGGGTTCGAGCGGCGGAGCGCGGCGGCGATGGCGGTCAACGTCGTGGTCTTGCCGCTGCGGGGCGGCCCGACGACGAGGAACGCCGTGTCGAGGTGGACGGCGAACGGAGCGAGCGACTCGTCCTCGAGACCCACCACCGGCCGTCCAGGAGAGCCCACCGGAAGGTCGGCGAGCTCGACGGCCTCGGGCAGGCTCCCCACGCGCGGTGCGGGTGCTCGATCGACGGTACGGCCGATCTCGTCGGCCAGCCCCGCTATGGCCTGAGCCTGCTGGGCGGTGCTCGCCGTCCCGCCGAGCACGGCGATCTGCACCTCGGATCCCTCGATCCAGCCTCGTCCCGGGGGGCTGGACTCGGTGAAGAGGTCCACCGGGGTGTTCGACATGAAGTAGTCGTTCTCCGACGCCAGGCGCAGCGTCAGCCGGCGCTGGATCATCGAGCCCAACGACGAGGGGATCGCCGCGGGACGGTCGGCGGACACGACCAGGTGCACGCCGACGGCCCGGCCGTCGGTGGCGATGGTCTGGAGCAGGTCGTAGTACCGGCCCTGCTGGCCCAGCTCGTAGGTCTGGCGGAACGCACCGATGCCGTCGAGCAGCACCAGCACCCGCGGCTCCTCCGGTTGGTTCGCCTGGCGGCGGTACTCCTCGATCGTTCCCGCCCGCACCGCCGTGTAGCGCAGAGCCCGTTCGTCGATCGTCTGGCGCAGCGTGCGCAGCAGGCGGGTCACCCGCTCGTCGTCGTCCCCGCTGATGACCGCCCCGACGTGGGGCAGCGGTTCGAGCATGTCGAGGCCCCGACCGGCGAAGTCGAGGCCGTACACGTGGCACGGCCCGCCCTTGATGGACAGGCCGGCCGACACGGCGAGCGTGCGGAGGAACGCGGACTTGCCCGAACCGCCCGTGCCGATCACGCACATGTTGCCGTCGGTGTCGGGCCGGAACGAGATGGGCACCTGGCGCTGCTCGTCGGGATCATCCGCGATGCCGAACACGAGCTCGACGTCGGTGCGGGTCTGGGGGGTGCGGGCCAGGTCGTAGACCGGCGCCAGCTCGGGCAGCCACGGCTTGCGGGGAGCGTCGAGGCCGGCGGCATCCGCCGCCTCCTCCACCCGCGACACCAGCCGGCTCAGGTCGTTCGGGCCCGTGTCGGCGTCGTCATCGAGGTCGTCGATCTCATCGCCTTCGGGGACCTCCCACACGCGGCCCGCGCCGAGGCGCAGCTCGCGGACCTCGAGGTGCGGTGGCGGTGGGGTGTCACTCGTCCACCCGCCCACGTACGCGGCCTGGAACGGCAGGAGCCGGCCGGGCCCGGTCTTGGCGATGGCACGACCCGGCGTGCCCGGATCGAACATGGCGGCCTGCTTGGACCCGACGACGTCGTCGCTGTCGGACTCGTCGGCCATGCGCAGCGCGATGCGCAGGTTGGTGTTGGCCCGCAGGTTGTCCTTGATCACGCCCGCCGGGCGTTGGGTGGCGAGCACGAGGTGCAGGCCGAGCGAGCGACCCCGCTGGGCCACGTTGACGACGCCGTCGACGAACTCGGGCACCTCGGACACGAGCGCGGCGAACTCGTCGACCACGATGACGAGGCTCGGCGGGGTGTCCGGCTCGCCCCGCTTCTCCATCTCGAGCACGTCCTTGGCCTTGTGCCGGTTCAGCACGTGCTCGCGGTAGCGCAGCTCGGCGTTGAGCGACCGCAGCGCCCGCTTCACCAGGTGCGGGGTGAGGTCGGTGACGAGACCCACGCAGTGCGGGAGCTTCACGCACTCGCCGAAGGCCGCGCCGCCCTTGTAGTCGACGAACAAGAACGTGGCCCGCTTGGGGCTGTGGGTGGTGGCCAGACCGATGACCCAGCTCTGGAGGAACTCGCTCTTGCCCGCCCCGGTGGTGCCGCCGACGAGGGCGTGGGGGCCGTGGGAGCGCAGGTCGAGCAGCAGCGGTTCGGTGCTGGTCACGCCGACCGTCGCGTGCAGCGGCGCGGCACGGCGGCTGCGCACCACCACGCCCGGCGTCGGCAGCGATCCGCTCTGCTGCCACCGCTCGACCACCGCCGAGGCCGATTCGCCCAGCTCGGTGCCGACCGTGGCGAGGAACGAGACCGATCCGGGCAGGTTGCTGGCCTCGTCGCGCAGCGAGGATGCGTCGCGCAGCGGAGCGAGCGCCCGGGCGAACGGCTCGACGAGCTCGGCCGCGACCGGCTCGGCCTGCATGGGAACCACGAAGCTCCCACCGTCGATGAAGCCGACGCCTGCGGTGCCGTTGGCTTCGTCGAAGGTGAAGAACACCTCGGCTGCGGCGGGCAGCGCGGTGGGCGCCGGGGCGACCCACACGGCGAAGACGCCCACGCTCGGACCGCGCTCGACGAGGCGGATCAGCCGATTGCGTTCGACCGGCACCCCGTCGTCGATCACCACGACGACCGCGGGGGACGAGACCACGGCGTCCGCTCCGTCGCCGGCCTCGTCGCCGGCAGCGTCGCCGGCCACGCGGTCGTCGATGAGCTGCTCAAGCCCGGCGACCACCTGCTGGGCGCCGGCACCCGATCCGAGGTGCTCGCCCTCGAGCGGCGACTGGTCCGACGTGACGTGCGGCAACCACTTCAACCAGTTCCAGTCGTCCTCCGACTCGGCGGGGCACACCGCGGCGAGGACGACCTCGACGGGGCTGTGCAGGCCGGCGAGCTGGACGAGCAGGTTGCGCGCCGCGCCGAGCGCCAGCTGGCGGGGACCGGCGACGCCCACCGTGCCGCACTCGGGGAGCGCGGCGACGACCGGTACGTCGGCCACCGTGGCCCGGGCACCGACCGCGGCGTGGAGCTCGTCCCACAGCTCGGGGGTGGAGTTGTTGCGATCGGGGGTCTCGACCTCCGACCGGGTGGGCAGCGTCGCCAGTCCGGCCCGCAGCTCGAGGAAGCCGTGACGGTCGGGACGCCGTACCCACAGCAGCGGGCCGCGGGCGTGCACCGCGGAGATGACCTGGGTCGACGGCAGGTGCTCTCGACGGCGACTCGCGGCCTCGGTCTGGCGCTGGATGTCGACGAGCGCCGTCATGTGGTCGAGGGCGGCGCGGAACTGGCGCGACCCCTCCTCGAACTCGCGTCGGGTCGTGATCTTCTGCTGCCAGAACATGCCGATGCCCATCACCGGGCTCATGAACATGAACATCAACGTGTAGACCTGCCGGGTCACGGCGTACATGACGGCGCCGAAGGCGAGCGGCACGAGCATCGGCACCCACGGCAGCTTGTTGATGCGGGGCCGGTCGGGCAGGTCGGGGGCGACGGCCTTCTCGCCCTCGTAGCGCGGATCGAGGTAGGGCGACCGGTTGAACTCGAGGTCGTTGCCCGACGCCTGCACCGAACCGGTGCGGACCTGTTCGACCACCAGCGCCGTGTCGCCCAGCAGGATCCTGTCACCAGGTCGCACGACGGCTCGCTGGACCAGCTCACCGCCCACGAAGGTGCCGTTGGCCGAGCCGAGGTCGAGCACCTCGACCACATCGCTCACGTTCAGTCGGGCGTGGCGCTTGGAGACCATCGGATCGGTGAGCCGCACCTCGGATCCGTGGTCACGACCCACCTGGTTGGCGCCCGCCCCGAGGGCGAAGCGCTGGCCGGCGTCGGGGCCGTCGGCCACGATGAGCGACGCCACCGAGGCCCTGGCGTCCGAGGCGTCGACGTAGCGGCCGTCGCCGGGGATCAGCGACACGCTGTCTCCCGAACGCAGTCCGACCTCGGCGAGCGATCGGTCGGGGGCGAGCACCCGCGGCGCGTCGGGGCCGTCGATGCGCAACGTCGGCTCGTCACCTGCGGCAGCGCCCGATGAGCGACGAGGGTCGCGGGCCGCCAGCGTGGCGGCGATCGACCCGACGGTGGCACCCGGGTCGGTGTCGACGACGACGTCGTCGCCTGGCGCGCCCGCCCGCTTGAGCGTCAGCTTGAGCTTCACCGGTCGGTCCTCATCGGGTTCGCCGGAACGAGCGAAGGTTGGTCGCCGCCTTGAGCTTCTGCTTGCGGTCGAGGGTGGCCACCATGCCCTTGCGCTCGGCGTCGACCGAACCCCACACCGCTTCGACCGCGGCGTCGTCGGGTTCGAGCTCGCTCCACATGACCGCATCGACCTGCCGGGCGACCGAACCGGCACCGTTCCACGTCTCGTCGACGGCGACGGCCGCCTCCTGCCGTGTCGAGCGGCGCGGGAACCTCGCGCCGATGTCGACGGCCCGGTCGCACGCCTCGCGCCACGCGCCGTCAAGACGTTGGATGGCCGTGCCACGCGTGCGCCGCCGCTTCATGCGCCACGCCTTGATCCCGACGATGATCCCGACCACCCCGGCGAACAGCAGCGTCGGCGTTCCCACGATCACCAGCCCGTAGAGCACGAAGGGTGGGAGCGAGAAGCCGAGGAGGCCGTCGTCGTCATCGCTGGTGCCCACCTCGGGCGGGGCCGAAGCCAGCTCGGGGCTGACGTCGGGGGGCTCCAGGTAGGTCGGCGGTGGTGGCTCCTGCTTCTGGAGCTGCTGCTCCTGCGGCTTGTCCTTCGGCTTCTCCTCGGGGGTCTTGTCCTCGTCGGGCGTGGGGTGGAACGCCACCCAACCCGCGCCCTCGAAGGGGATCTCGACCCACGCATCGACATCCCCGCCGACGAGGTCGACCTCGCCGGACAGGTCGGCGTCCTCGCCGGGATGGAACCCCATGACCACCCGGGCGGGCAGGCCGACCGAACGGGCGAACAACGCCATGGCCGCGGCGTACTGCTCGGCGTTGCCCACCATCGTGTTGTCCGGGTTCACGAGGGCCTCGATGCGGGCCGTGCTGTGTCCCGCCGCCGAGTTGGGCTTGCCCGACGGATCCTTGCCGTCGCTGTAGTAGCCGTCCCGGAAGTAGCTCTCCAAGGCCACGGCCTGGGCGTAGGGCGTAGACGCCGTCATCGTCAGATCGCTGGCGATCTTGGTGAACCCGTCGTGGATGGTGGCGATGGTCGGCAGGCGCACGGTGGGATCGATCCGGGCGTCGGCGAGCTCGTCCTCGTCGCGCGTGGCGGGCACCGACACCTGGAGCCGGACGGTGTCGCCGTCGTGGAGGCGGACGGGCACCGCGCCGGTTCCGGTGTCCCGGTTGTAGCGGAACGCAGCCTGGAGCTGTTCGGCGTGGTCTCCCTCGAACTCGGCCGATTCGGTGGCACCCACCGTGGGGAGCCACACGTCCTTGCGGTCGACCTTCGAGCGGATCGTCACCACGGTCTGATCGCCGGGGGGCACCGGCTCGATGGACGAACCCACCCGCTCGAAGCGGCCCGACGACGGTGCGGTCGGCCCGCCCACGATCCACACGACGCCGTCGTAGGTGTCCATCGTGGCCAGCCGGACCCCCGAGCCCTGCGGCAGTCCCGACACGGTCAGGACCGGCTCGTCCGCGGCGTCGTCGGTCACGTAGTTGCGCAACGACGCCAGCGGACTCGGCTCGTTGCGGGGGTCGAAGGGCGGTTCGGTGTGCTCACGCAGCACGTACCGGTCGTCGGTGTCGACGAAGGGAAGCCGGCCCGCGACCGGGATCGACACCAGGAGGACCACGACCACCATGGCGAGCCCGGCGGCGAGGCGGGGCCCGTGCACGGCCGAGCCCACCGCTCGACGGGGACGGTTCGACCGGACCGCACCCCAGGTCAGGGCCAGCGCGACGAAACCCAGGCCTTGCCCGACGATGGCCACCGGAGTGATGGTTCCGTACAGGAGCCCGGCGCCGAGCACCACGAAGGCGGGCACGGCCGGCACCAGGGCCAGCCGCGTCTGGCGAGCGATGGCGAGACCGACGAAGGCGGCGCCGAAGCCGCTCAGGTAGGGCACCAGGCCGAGGCCTGCGCCCACCCCGACGGGAGGAGCGACGGTGGCGAGGTCGCCCCACACCGAGCCGAGACCCGAGATGAGCGCTCCGAGCGACGCCGGTGACGTGACCACGCCGGCGATGGCGTCGTCGGGGAAGGCGATGCCGCTGGCCACGACGAACGCGCCGAGGCCACCCAGGACCCACACGACCGGCGAGGCCCGGAAGCGGGCGAGCGCGACCGCGGCGGCACCGCCGACCACGGCGCCCACCATGCCGATGAGCAGGTAGGCCGAACCGCCGTACGCGTTGCCGAACCCGACGAGCGCGACGAGCGTGAGCGCCAGCACGAAGGCCAGGTCGACCCACACGTCGTTGCCCCGGTCGGCACCCGACGTGCCGGCGACCTGTACGGCGCCGTCGTTGCGGGGATCCTTGCCTGCGGTCGTGCTCATGACGTCGCCACCGACCAGACCAGGCGGGGGAGCTCCTCGAGGTCGCCGACGGCGAGCACCGGCGTGGCCAACGCGCTGCGCAGCGTGGAGTCGGCCCCGAGGTCGGCCCGCACGATCATCGAGCGGACCATGGACCCGAGACGGTCGCATCCCTGGCGCACGACGGCCTCGTCGGCTGCGGCACCCGCCACCACGGCAGCGACGCTCGCCCCGGCGACGGCATCGCGGTTGCGGGCGATGGCCGAGGGCAGGTCCATGTCGTCCTGGCCCCGCTCCACGCCGGCGAGGGCATCGAGGAAGCTCGCGCCGTGGAAGGTGGGCAGGCGCCGGTTGCCGGCCAGGCAGGTGACGTCCTGCTCGTCGCCGATGGCCCGGACCCCGATCGACGCCAGGCACGACACGGCGAGCTCGAACTCCTCGTCCGACGCGTAGTCGCCGGCCCGCAGCGACAGCACGAGCGCCAGGTGGGCGCGGCGGGTGTCGACGAACTCGCGCACCATGAGCTTGCCGTCGGTCTGGCGGGCGGTGGTGCGCCAGTGGATGTGGCGGCGGTCGTCGCCCACGACGTACTCGCGCAGCGTGTGGAAGGCGACATCGCTCGGCGAGCGGTCGTTGGTCGTCTCACCTTCGAGGTCGCGCAGGTAGCCGGTGGTGAGCGACGCCACCCGCACGGTGCGGGGGTGGACGAACAGGTTCTCGGTGCCGGTCCAGGTGACCTCACGACGCACCAGGCCCAACGGGTCGCCCTGCACCGAGCGCACCGGTCCCACCGGCACGATCGAGCGACGGGTGGTGGGGATGACGAACAGCTCGTCGTGGGTGGCCTGCGGGGCCAGCGCGGGGACGCTCACGTGGGCGATGCCCTTGCCCACCCGGGCCTCGAGCCGCACCGGCAGCATCCGGCGCGTGGCCTCGTTGGTCGCCTCGACCTTGGTGGTGGCCGGGTCGCCCACCGTCACCCTGGGCGTGCCCAGCTCGAGCAGGACACCCAGGTTGGTCCGCCCGGCGAGGAGGAAGGCGATCCCCACCAGCAGCGACAGCACGAGAGCGGTGGCGATGAGCGCCAGCTCCTCCCAACCGGTCACGGCCGCGCCGATCCAGGCCACGACCGCGGCGACGAGCGCGCTGCGCCCGAAGGGGGTGACGGATCGCCACAGGCTGAATCGCCCGGTGGTGTCCGCGCCGTGTTCCGCCAGGTCGGCCACGGTCAGGCCGCGCCCCGCTCGGCGGGCGGGGCCACATCGGCGAGGATCTGGTCGATCAGGCCAGACACGGACCCACCGGAGAACTCGGCGTCGGGCGTGAGCACGACGCGGTGGCCGAGCACCGGGTGCGCCAGGTCCTTCACGTCGTCGGGGATGGCGTACGTGCGACCCCGCGCCGCGGCCCAGGTCTTGACCGTGCGCACCAGCGAGAGGCACCCGCGGGTGGACACGCCGAGCTTGGCCTGGGGCGACCGCCGGGTCTCCTCGGCGATGCGGCTGATGTAGGACAGGATGGCCGGGTCGACGTGGACGTCGGCGGTGAGCGCGCTCACCTGGATGACCATCTCCGACGTGATGAGCGGTTGCACCATGGCCGACCGGTCGCGGGTGGACGCCTCGGCCAGCAGGGACACGGTCGTGTCGTGATCGGGGTAGCCGAGGCTGGTGCGCAGCAGGAACCGGTCCAGCTGGGCCTCGGGCAGCGGGTAGACGCCGGCCTGCTCGACGGGGTTCTGGGTGGCGATGACCATGAAGGGCTCACCCACGGGATAGGTGGTGCCGTCGACGGTCACGTGACCCTCCTCCATGACCTCGAGCAGGGCCGACTGCGTCTTGGGCGACGCCCGGTTCACCTCGTCGACCAGCACGACGGTGGCGAATATCGGGCCCTTGTGGAACTCGAACTCGCTGGTGCGCTGGTTGTAGATCGTCGCGCCGGTGACGTCGGACGGCAGCAGGTCGGGTGTGAACTGGATGCGGTTCTGCGAGCCCTGCACCGTGTGGGCCAACGCCTTGGCCAGCGACGTCTTGCCGGTGCCCGGCACGTCCTCGAGCAGCAGGTGCCCGCCGGTGAGCATCGTGGTGACGGCGAGCTCCACGGCCCGCCGCTTGCCCAGCACCGCCTGCTCCACGTTGGCCACCAGAGACGTGAACGTCTCGTTGAACCAGTTGGCTTGTTCTTGTGTGAGTGTCATGTGTCCTGTCTCTCTAATTCTGGAAGGTGTTCGACTGAACGCCGTCAATCACGACGAAGAACCGCCAACCTGGCCCCATGAAGCATTCGATGTTGCCGCCCGGCGGTGAGACGTTCACGGCCCATGTGTTGAACTGGGAACCCTCACCCTCATGCCAGCACTGAACTGCTTGGGTACCGCCCGCGAAACCATTCAATTGGACATACATCCGATAGCACGGGCTTCCGCAGCCGATCGATCCAGGGGTTCCGGGTGCGACCGCCGAACCTCTGCTGAGCGTCACGCTCCGAGGAGGCGGCGGGGTGCTCTGCTCTTTGCAGCCCCATCCGCTCTCGCGACCTTCGGAGTTGAACGCACGGACGCAGAGCGTCCGACTCTGGCTGTGGCCTGGGTCGTGATCCCACGAGGTCTGTTGCGTCGATTCGCTGATGTCCACGCTCGAGGAGCTCTGCCACTTCATCTGGAAGTGCGAGAATGGCCGGCCGTTGCCATCCGGCACGTTCCAGGTCCACCTGATCGTCGTTCCTGAGACCGAGGAAGAAACCGTGGGAGTGCCGGGAGCGCCGAACGGGTTCACCACGTTCGACGGTGCGCTGTAGTCGCCGCAGCCGATGACGTTGCACGCTCGGAGCCGAACCGCGTAGTCGGTCCCGTTGGCGAGGTGTGGCTGGGTCGAACCATTGCTGCCGCCCTGCTGGATTGGGCTGCCCTGGAGCGTGCCGCTGAGCGACCCGGCCGTGTACTCATACCGTTGGATCGACTCGCCCTCGTCGGATGGCGCGATGTAAGAGATGTTGGCGACCCGATCACCGGGCGACGCGCTCACGCCCGATGGCGCACCCGGCACACCCGCGGCGCGCATGGCCCCGGTCGCCGCGTCGCCGGTGCCGGCCTTGTTCACGGCCCGGACCTCGAACGTGTAGTCGACGCCGTTGGTCAGCGGTGCCGCATCGATGCTGTAGCTGGTGCCGGCGAAGGTTGGCTCAGCATGGAACGAGTCCCCACGCGGCCCATGGGCATCCACGATGAAGTAGGTGGCGGGGTCGCCGTTGGTCAGCGAGAGGTCGGCGTTCGACCAGTTCCAACTCACCCGAAGCGACCCGCCGCGGACCCCGTCGCCCGACAGCCGCGTCACCTCCATGCCCGGCGGCGCCGCCGGCAGACCGGCTGGGATCTCGCTCATCGGCGGACTCCACTCGCTCCAGTCGGGGGAGTCGTTCTTGGCCCGCACCTGGAACGAGTACGAGGTGCCGTTGGTGAGCCCCGTCCACGTGGACGAGGTGGCCGTGCCCATGTCGCGGGTGGTGGCCAGGCCACCACCGGAGATCCGGAGCTCGTAGTTCGTGATGGGGGTTCCGTCGTTGCGCGGCGGGGTCCACCGCACCTCGATCTCACGGTCCCCGAACGTCAGCACCGGCGCGTCCGGCATGTCGGGGCGGGTGTCGGGGATGATCTCGGGCGACTGACCGCTCCACGCGATCTGGGCGTCGTTCTCCACGGCCCGGTTCTTGGCTCCCACCCGGAACGAGTAGCCCGTGCCGTTGGTCAGGCCGGTGATGACGCACGACGTCGACGGGCACTCCTGGCGCACACCCGCGGCCTCGACCACGTAGCCCGTCACCGGCGCACCGTTGGGCGACGCCGCGCCCCACGAGAGGCGCACCTGGCGCGACTCGGGGATGCCGCTGGGTACGCCCGGGGCGCTCGGGAACCCGATGACGTTGACCCGCGCCGTGGCCGAGCTTGCACGGTCCGCGTCGTCGGTCGAGTCGATGACCCGGTAGGTGACCGAGGCCCCACCGAAGAAGTCCTTTGCCGGGGTGAACCGGATCGATTCACCCTCGACGCTCGCGGTGCCCCCCAGCGGCTGCCCGAGCACCTCGACCTTGAGGCCCTTGCCCAGCGGATCGACGTCGTTCTGGGTCACCGCCAGGGTCACCGCCTTGTCCTGGGTGGTCTCGAACTGATCGTCCACCGCGACCGGCGGCTGGCCGTCGTGCTTGAGCACGCGCACCTCGAGGGTGCCGATCACGTCCCGGTTTCCGCCACCGTCGTCGACCTTGACGGTGAGGGTGGCGGTGGCACCCTTGGCTGTATCGGGTGCCGACACCCGCAACCTCGTCCCCCCGACGATCTCGGCCGAAACCTGGGGGGTCGTGCCCGACAGGTCGAAGTACGAGAACTGGGCATCGGCATCATCGTCGGTGGTCAGCGCCGCCAGGTCGACGATGCGCTCGCCGCCGGCCGGGAACTCCACCCGGGTCGAGGCGAACGTCGGGGGCTGGTTCTGGCCCTTCACCGTGACCCGCACCCCGCCGACCGCCGTCGAGGTCCCGTTGGACACGACGAAGCTGAACCCGGCGTCGCCGCGGACCTCGGCCTGAGCGGTGAAGTCGACGCTGTTGGACGACTCGACGAGCTTGACCGACCCGCCCCGCTCGCTCTGCACCTTCACCAGGGTGAGCTTGGCGCCGGCGGGATCCTTGCAGTTGTCCAGCACGGCCACGTTCACCGTGCGACCGGCCTCGACCTCGGCGCTGCCCAGCGCGCACTCGATCGGGGCCTGGCCCACCGGCACCGTGATCACCGCTTGGGCACTGGCGCCACCGGCGTCGGTGATGCGGTAGATCGCCGTGGTCGACCGGTCGCCCGCCGTCACCCGTACGCGGTTGCCGCCGACCACGCTGGCGTTGCCGTCGACCACCTCCAGCTTCAGGTCGGCCACGTCGCCGTCTGGATCGGCGTCGTTGGCCAGCACGTCGACCTCGATGGCCGAACCGGGGGCCTGGATGGCGACGATGTCGTCGCGGGCGATCGGAGGTGCGTTCTCCGGGTTCGGCGAGATCGTCACGGTGGCGATGCCCTGGGCCATGCCACCGCGGCCGTCGGTGATCGAGTACGACATCGACACCTTCTGCTCGCCGTCGACCGAGCCCGGGGCCTGGTACACGAGGCGGTTGTCGTCCACGGTCACCTCACCGACGCTCGGGTCCGTCGGGGCGTCCTTGCCCGTGGTCAACAGGGTGAGCGGATCGCCGTCGGGGTCGCTGTCGTTGGCCAGCACGGCGATGGGTCGACGATCGCCCGCCTTGACCGAGATCGAGTCGGGAACCGCCACCGGCGAGCTGTTCGTGGTGGGCTTGGGCACCACCGCGACGCGCACCGTGCCCGTCGCCTCCGCTCCCCTCGCGTCACGGATGGTGAAGGTGAAGGTGTCGGTGCCCGACGCGCCCCGGTCGGCCTCGTACACGAACCCCTCGGGGATGACCCGGACGTGGCCCTTCCGGGGAGGATCGGCCACCCCGACCATCGACACCACGTCGCCGTCGGGATCGACGTCGAGCAGCGGCACGCGCACGCTGATCTCGGAACCGGCGAAGACCCGGGTGGTGATCTGCGGACCCCGGGGCGGTTGGTTCGCCTCGCTGTCGGGGGTGACCCGGATGGTCACGAGCCCGTTGGCCAGGTTCCCGGCCGGGTCGCTGACCGTGTAGCCGACGCGGGTGGTGAGCGGTCCCGGTACCGGCGCCCGGTAGCGCAGCTGGGTGCCCTCGACGAAGATGAGCCCGTCGGTCGGCTCCAGCGCATCGACCGACCGGATCGTGAGCTGCTCGCCCTCGGGATCGAGGTCGTTGACCAGCACCGGGATGGCGACGGTGTTGCCCGCCCGCACCGTCACGGAGTCGTCCCCGGTGACGGGAGGCTGGTCCACCGCCGCGTTGTTGTTCGGGCGTACCACGAGCACCCCCGTGGCGGAGTTCGAGCCGTCGCTGACCGTGTAGCGCACGACCACCGGTCGGGTGAACACGGCGGGCGCGGTCACCCGGGCCACCCGCATCTCGAGGAGCTCGACGGCCACCTGTTCGCCACCCTCGGGTGCCGCGATCGACGTCACGGCCAGCACATCGCCGTTCGGGTCGATGTCGTTGGCCAGCAGATCGACGATGGCCGGGATGCCGGGCCGGGCGATCAGATCGTCGCGGACGGCGATCGGCGCGCCGTCCTCCGGCTCCCGTGCGTCGACCCGGACTCGGGCCTGCTTGAGCGAGTTGCCATCGGTGATCTCGTAGGTGAACGTCCACGACTTCGCCTGCCCGGGGTTCACCGAGAGGGAGCCGTCGGGCTCCCAGCGGACGTCGAGATCCGGAGGGACCTCGACGTTCGAGACGGTGAGGGGGTCGTCGTTCGGATCCGAGTCGTTGGCCAGCAGGTTCGCTTCGGCGGTCCGGCCGACGAAGGCCTCCACCCGGTCGTTGCGGGGGGTAGGGGGCTGGTTGACGTCGGGGGAGATCACGGTCACGGTCAGCGTCGACTCGGCTCGGTCGCCCGTCTCGTCCTCGACCGTGTAGCGAACCTCCTTGGGGCCGAGCGCGCCGCCGTCGGCGGTGTAGGTGACCTGACCGTCGGCCCGGTAGGTGACCACACCCTCGATGGCCGAAACCTCCACCAGCGTGAGGGCATCGCCGTCCGGATCGGTGTCGTTGGCCAACACGTCGTGGCGCACCGACTTGCCCGACTCCACCGTGGTGGCATCGGGCTTCGGTGTGGGGACGTTCCGCTCGGAGTCGGGGACGATCTTCACGACCACATCGGCGGTTGCCTCGACCGAGTCGTCGAGCCGGACGCGGTACGAGAACGCGATCGGCGCGGTCCTCCCCCCGCTCGGCGTCACCTGGATGGCCGCACCGTTGTCCACCACGGCGACGACACCCGCCTCGGCCGCCGGTGGGGTCGGCACGTCGACCACCGCGACGCCGCACGGGGGGATCTCGTCGTTGTCGAGGACCCGGACGATGACGGGCCGATCGGTGCGGGTCCCGGCCTCGTCCGGGTTCAGCTTGGGTGGCGGCATCGTCGAGCAGTCCATCTGCTGCTCCTGGACGACGTCCTGCTGGTCCTGGTCCTCCTGCTCGTTGCGGTCGAGCGCCTCGGTCCAGTCGTCGATCTCGAGCGGCTCGTCGTCGTCACGGAACAGCAAGTTGGCGCCCGTCACCGTCTCGTTGAGCAGCACCCGCTCCCGGTTGACCCGGAACGTCAGCTTGGCCCCTGGCTTGACGGAACTGTTCGGAATCTCGTCCTCACGCGGTTCGCGGCCGTCGCAGATCTGGGCGTAGCGGGGCTCGCCGGCCCACGCCCCGAACGCGCAGCCCTTCGACCACACCGGATGGACGGCACCACCCGCACCCTTGTCGGACAGCACCCGGACGTCGCCGCCGCCCAGAGGCACGTCGAGCAGCGAGGTCGAGGTCGCCACCACGACCGAATCGCGCCCCGCACCCGGTTGCTGCACGACCGCCTCGTCACCGAACGACGAGATGTCGACGGTGCCACCACCGGGAACCACCACACGCCCCGCTCCCGGATCGAGCAGCACCACCCGGTCACCGACCGCCGTGATCTGCGGCTCCGCGATCGGTTCGGACACCGACCGCGTCGAGACCGATCCGTCCTCGCCCACGACCTGCACCTCGGACCCGCCCGCGCCGTACGCGTAGGTGGCGCCGTCGACGCCGACGGCCAGGATCGACTGCGCCCCCGCCTCGGCCACCGCCGGGATCGCCTCGGCGTCGAAACCGGCCACCTGGCTCCGCGGCATCGTCCACAGCTGACCCATGTCCTTCGTCAACACCGCGACGGTGGGCCCACCGAGACGGAAGCGACTGTTCTCCGGGAGCTCGACCGCGTCGCGTGGCTTGGCCATGGCGACATCGATCGGCGTCACCGATTGACCCGACCGCATGAAGACCCCGTCGTCGACCTGGTCGACGTCGAACGAATCGTGGTCGGCGCTCACCGCGACCTCGATGACCCCGATCTGGGTGTTGATCCGCCCCAGCTTCCCCTTCTCGGTGCTGGTCACCCAGATGGCGGCGTCGTTGAGGTTGACCTTGGTCTCCTTCAACGACTCCGTGATCACGGCGAGCACACCGACGCCCACCAGGATCGCCGCGACGAGCGCCGCCGCTGTCCGCTTGTTCCACCGCTTGCGTTCCACGTCCACCTCACGTGGTCCGGGCACACCGGATCCACCGCTGTCGTTCGCTTCCAGCCCGCATCCTGACGGATCCGGTCCCAGCCTGGAACGGGGAGAACTCCCCATGCTCACTCGTAGCCCTACAGGGCGACGGCGTGCGATGGTATCCGAACGACGCGGGCCGCTGGCATAGGGCATTCGGATCACTGAGGCGACAAGAGGAGCGCGCGTGGACGTGAAGCTGCGCTGGGGTCAGATCAGCCACCCCGGCAACGTGCGATCCCGGAACGAGGACGCCCTGGTCGCGGGGCCGTCGATCTTCGCCGTGGCCGACGGCATGGGTGGCCACGACGCGGGTGACGTCGCGTCGGCGATGACGATCGAGACGCTCTCGTCGCTCGCGGCGACCGAGCTCGACCGCTCGGCGCTCCTCGATGCCGTGCGCTCGGCCAACCGAGCGGTCACCGCCGAAGGCGCGCGCCTGGCCAACGGGATGGGCACGACGCTGACCGGTCTCGCCGTCACCTCCGAGAACGGCCGAGCCGTCGACGTGGTCGTCTTCAACGTCGGCGACTCCCGGACCTACGCCCTGCACCACGGCCGACTCGAACGGCTCACCCACGACCACTCCGTCGTGCAGGAGCTCGTCGACGCCGGACGCCTCTCCGCCGACGAGGCCGAACGCCACCCCGATCGCAACGTCATCACCCGGTCTCTCGGCGCCGAGCCGTCGGTCGAGATCGACTGGGTGGCACGCAAGCCCCGCCAGGGCGACCGCTACCTCGTCTGCTCGGACGGGCTCACCAAGGAGGTGGCCGAGAACGAGCTCGCCGCCGTGCTCGCCCAGGTCCCCGAACCGCAGGTGGCTGCCGACCTCCTGCTCGCCGCGGCGCTCCAGTCCGGCGGGCGGGACAACGTCACCGCCATCGTCGTCGATGTCGTCGCCGTGACCGAACCGGCCGTCCGCACGGGACTCGACGACGACACGGCGCCCCGCGAGACCGAACCCTCGCCGCTCGACGACGACACCCTTCCGCGCTTCGCCCGCCCGCGCGTAGGCTCTGTCGCGGCGACGGTCGGGGACAAGGGCGACGGCGACGGTGGAGAAGGCAGCGAGGGCGAGTGAACCTGCGAGGTGGAGGCCACCGATGACTGACCAACCCACGCCGCCCGGCGAACCCGCCCCGCGAGGGGAACCCGACGGACGAGACGACGCCACCGACGCGTCGGCCGGCTACGACTTCGGGCACCTGTTGGGGGTGACGAAGTACCGCGGCGTGGAAGACGCTGCCGTTCGCGAGGGTGACGACGGCGACAGCGACAACACAGCCGCCTCACCACCAGCGTCGCCATCGACGACCGGCGCTGCCGCCACGCGACCGGTGCCCGTCACCGGTCCCGTTCCCACCATCGACCCCGTTCCCACCATCGACCCCGCAGGAGGCGAGACCCGCACCTACGACCCGACCATCGGGTCACCGCTTCCTCCACCGCCCACGCCACCCGCCGGTGGCGGTGTCGACGCCGGCTCGGGCGGATCGGTTCCCATCAGCGCCTTCCCCGCCGGCATCGGCCTCAGTGGCTCGCCACCGCCCGATCCCCCACTGCCCCCACCGCCGACCGCCCCCGCCGACCGACCGGTGCCTCTCGCACCACCGCCGGCCGCGCCTGCGGAACCCCCGCCTGTGGCTGCTCCGGTATCGCCAACCCCGGACCCGAGCCCTCCTCGGGCGAACCTCACGCCCTCGACCACCATCGCGCCGCCCGCCCCCGCGCCGACGATCACGACCCCGCCAGCCTGGCGTCCCGCCGACGAACCCGGTGCCGACGGCTGGCAGGTCGGCATGCGCCTGCCCAGCCTGCCCGGCTCGACCCAGCCCACGGCCCCTTCGTCCGAGCAGAGCGCACCACCGCCCCCCGGCGACGACGCCACCGCTCCCCAGGCCGTCATCACGACCGACGCCGACGACAGGCCAGATCCCGACGGCGAGGGCATGGACGAGGCCACCATCTCGCTCGCCGCACTGCGGGCCCGCGCTGCCGTGCCCGACGGGCCCACGCTCCAGGCCGTGCACTGCCCCGTCGGCCACCCGAACCCGCCGTACGCCGAACGGTGCCGTCTGTGCGACGAGCAGATCACCGGCCGGTCCGTCTCGACGATCGCCCGGCCCGTCCTCGGGGTGCTGCGCTTCGACGACGGCACCGAGGTCGAGGTCACCGGACCGCTCGTGCTCGGTCGCCGGCCCGCCGAGGACCGGATCATCAACGGCGAGCCCGCGACATCCGTGACGCTCGACGACCCGGACAAGGTCCTGTCGCGCACGCACGCGGAGGTCCACATCCACGACTGGCAGGTCCAGGTCGTCGACCGCGACTCCATGAACCACACCTTCGTCGAGCTCCCCGGCCAGGAGCCCTTCCGGCTTCCCCCGGCCGAGCCGTTCGCCATCGTGCCCGGCACCAAGGTCAGCCTCGGCGAGCAGGTCAACGCCACCTTCGAGGTGCCCGACGCGTGAACCGGCCGCGTAGCGCTCCCCCGGAGATCCCCGGGTTCACCGTCGTGCGGTCCATCGGAGGCGGTGGCTTCGCCGACGTGTTCCTGTACCGCCAGCAACGCCCCAACCGCGACGTGGCCATCAAGGTGCTGCGCTCCGAGCACCTGTCCGAAGCGAGCCTCGCCCAGTTCGCCAACGAGGCCGACGTCATGGCCGAGGTGTCCGCCCACCCCTACATCGTCACCGTGTACCTCACCGACGTCGCCGCCGACGGTCGGCCGTTCCTGGTCATGGAGCACTATCCCGGCGAGCACTTCGGCCAACGCGCCCGCGGTGGGCAACTCCCCGTCGCCGAAGCGCTCCGCGTCGGCATCCAGGTCTCCTCGGCGGTCGAGACCGCCCACCGCGCCGGAATCCTCCACCGCGACATCAAGCCGGCCAACATCTTGACCAGCTCCTTCGGCTGGCCCGGCCTCACCGACTTCGGCCTCGCCGCCGTGCAACAGGCCGACCACGTCAGCGCCGTCGACGGCGTCACCATCGCCTTCGCCCCACCCGAGGTGCTGCGCAACGACGCCACCACCGGAACGGTGGCCTCCGACGTCTACGGCCTGGCGGCGACGGTCTACGCCCTCCTCGCCGGTCGATCGCCGATCTGGATGCCCGGAGGAGACAACTCCGACAGCGGGATGCTCCAGCGCGGCCTGACCGGCGCCATCCCCCGGCTGTCACGCGACGACATCCCCCCGTCGCTGGCCAACCTCCTCGCCAACGCGCTGGCCGCCGACCCCGGCCAGCGTCCCCGCACCGCACAGGCCCTCGCCCAGGGCTTCCAAGACGTCGAGCAGGAGCTCCGCCTCCCGCGCACCCCGATCGAGGTGCGCGACGACGCCACCGGCACCGCCCCGACGAGCCGACCGAGCGGACCCGACGACGACCGAACGCGTCGCCCCGTCAAGCAGGTGAACCCTGATGGGGCTGTGGTCACGCCCGTCCCGCCACAACCGATCTCGTCACCCCCACCCGCACCACCCCCCGTCCCCCCGGCAGCTTCGACCTCCGCTCCCTCCGCACCGACCGCGCCCATCATCGGACCGCCCGGGTCGGTCGCGCCACCGGGGGCGGCTCGGCCTCCCACGGCCGACCTCGACCCCGACACCGTCATGCGGGGGTCGACCGCCCCCACCCACACCGGGGCCCCCGGCCCGACCAGAACGGCCGGACAAGACCCGGCATTCGCCCCGCAGCCTGCCGTCGGGGTCCAGGAGCCTCGGTCGCGCCTGCCCATCTACCTCGGGGCCGCCGCGCTGGTGCTCGTGATCATCGCCGTCGCCGCCATCGCGGCGATGTCCGACGGAACAGGTTCGGCCGCCACGACGACCACCCTGGTGGCCGAGGACCAGAGCGAGATCATCGACACCGTCATACCCGAGCCACCACGTGACGTCACCGCCACCATGGGCCCGGACGGCACGCTCACGGTGGACTTCGTCCCCGAGCGCGACGACCCCGACCAGCAGTACCGGATCGTGCGGCTCGACGAGGCCGGAGCAACCGTGCTCATGCCCGACGGCGAGCGGTCGGCGAAGGCGGCCTCGCCACCCGCCGCCATTCCCGGGTTCGACCCCGCGGGTTCGGTGTGCGTCGAGGTCAGCACCACCATCGGGGGTCGCATCTCGACCGACAGCTCGCCCAAGGCCTGCTCGACACCCGCGGCACCGCCAGCAGAGGCACCGACCGATCCACCCGACGACTCGCCACCACCCGACGGAGCCGCACCGTGACCGACACTGACCCCGATACCAACCCCGGTCAACCCGCCATCCCCGGCGAGCTCGATGCCCAGCCCCTCGAGCTCGAATTCTGCGATGAGTGGCACACGATCGTCGCCCCCGGACCCTTCGTGATCGGCCGCGAGGCCGACCTGTCCATCGACGACAACCCCTACCTCCACCGCTCGTTCCTCGTGGTGCGCTGGGATCGCTTCTGGTGGATCGAGAACGTGGGAAGCGCGCTCTCGGCCACGATCAGCGACGACGCGGGCACGATGCACACCTGGCTCGCCCCTGGTGCCAGCCTCCCGCTCCTGTTCTCCATGACCGACGTGCGGTTCACCGCGGGGCCGACCAACTACTCCGTCGCCCTCCACGTGCCCAACGCGTCGCTGCAGCTCGCGGGGAGCGTGGTGTCGAACATGGGGACCACGACGCTGCAACCCACGCGCCTCACCGACAACCAGCGCCTCCTAGTGCTGTCGCTGGCCGAGCAGTCGCTGATCGCCTCGCGGGGCCGGCCCACCGACATCCCGTCGTCGGCCGACGCGGCACGACGCCTCGGGTGGACCCAGACCAAGTTCAACCGCCAGCTCGACACGGTGTGCCAGAAGCTGGCCAAGACCGGCGTGCGGGGGCTGCACGGCGAGCCCGGCCGGCTGGCCTCGAGCCGGCGGGCCCGACTGGTGGAGTACGCGCTCGCCGTGCGCCTCGTCACGCCCGAGGACCTTCCCTTCCTCGACCAGCCCCAGGGCGAGTCGGACCCGGACTGAGAAGCGACGACCGATGGCTGCGACCTGCCCCTCGTGCGGTGGCCCGATCCGTGCCGGTACCCGCTTCTGCCCGTCATGCGGCACCGCGCAACCTGCCGCGCCGGGCATGGACGCCACCCGGAGCACGACGAACCGCACCGCGGTAGCCGTCGCCGCGACCGCCCTCCTCCTCTCCGTGACCGCGCTCACCGCGGTCGTCGCCGTCGCCCTCACCCGTGACGGCTCCCCGTCGTCGCGCACCGTCACGCTCATCGCCGCC
The DNA here is from genome assembly GCA_964525005.1 of uncultured Rhabdothermincola sp. Classification (GTDB taxonomy): domain Bacteria; phylum Actinomycetota; class Acidimicrobiia; order Acidimicrobiales; family Acidimicrobilacustridaceae; genus CAZALT01. The sequence goes on along the minus strand of CAZGEF010000010.1, from coordinate 6,716 downwards.
AACGACCCCGGACCCGCGCCGTTCACCGAGTCGGTCAGCACCCTCGACATCGACACCACCACCCTCACCGCACCCCCCACCAGCGGCTCGGACCACGACGGCGTCGGTCGAGCCACGACCCTGGCGGCGAGAACCGTCACCGCCCGCGACCGCTCCCTCTACCTGCGCGGCACCACCAGCCCGTGCAGCCAAGGCCGCCTCATCAAGATCCTCACCGCCGACCCCGACCTCGCCCGAACCTGGGCCGACACCATGGGCATCGACGTCGACGACATCTCCACCTACGTCACCACCCTCGCCGCAGTCACCCTCGCCACCGACGTCGCCGTCACCAACCACACCTACTCCACGAGCAACGCCCATCCCTTCCAAGCCATCCTCCAAGCCGGTACCAACGTCCTCGTCGACGCCTACGGCACACCGCGCGTCCAATGCTCGTGCGGCAACCCACTGCTCGAGCCCACGATCGGAACCGACCCCACCATCGACGGCACCCCCTGGCCCGACTTCGACCCCGAGCTCATCGACCACATCGAACCCACCCCCGAACCCCTCCCCGAGATCCCCACCACCGACCCCGACACCGGCGAAGACAACCCCACCCCCGTCGGCGACACCATCGAGACCCTCGACGGCTACCTCCTGTCCACCTTCAACTCCCTTCCCGCCGTGCTGCCGTTCGACGGTGGTGACGCTGTTCCGATCCCAGGTATCGACGAGCCCGTCGAGAAGATCGTCGACGACGGTGCCGGAGGCCTCGTCTTCACCTACTCGTCGAGCTCCGAGAGGAAGCCGTCGTCGATGACCGATGAGCAGGCCGGCGTCTGGCACCTCCCTGCCGGGGCGGTGGCACCGCAGGTCCTCGTCTCCGCGGCAGAGGTCCGAGCCGGGACGGGATCGGCGTCAGCACGACCATCGCTCTCCGGGGTCTCCCTCGCGGGAGGTCGCCGCATCGTCTTCTACACCGAGCCACGTCGCGGTCTCGATGCAGCGGCATCGTCCGCCATGACCACTCTGGATCTCGACACCGGAGCGAAGACAACCATCGAGGAAGGCGGCTCAGCCGAAGAGCACGGGATCGCGTCCCTCTCGAGCAACGGGACCTCGACACTCCTCGGTGGATGGAGCATGCCCGGCCCCTACGTCGTGGTGCTCGACGAACACCTGACGGAGGTCGACACCGACTGGGATCCGCAGATCCTGTGCACCGCGACCAGCACGGAGAGCTGCAGCGGATCCATGGCACTCACCGAAGACGGCGCCATCGTCGTCGTGCAACGAGACAGCGGCTCGATCAGGGGCGTCCGACTCGTGGACGCGACCACCGGAGCGCTCCAGTCCGACATCGATGCTCCGATGACCTCTGACGCCTACGTCTCCGTCGCCGTGGACCGCGACGGCCGAGCGCTCCTCTCGACCCTGAGTGCCGTGGCACCGGCCAAGCGCATCGATCTCGCGTCCGGCGCGGTCAGCGAATTGCCGGGCACCGAGGGCAGGATCGTCACACCGCTCCAGGCTCCCCTCGTGCGGACCCGCGTCGGCACGCCTCCCGTCGAACCCGCCCCTCCGACGCCCGCTCCCAACGCCATCACCGTCGATCAACTCCGAAACGCCACGCTCCCCCCCGAGGTCTGCGACGGACTCATCGACCACGAGGGTCCCCGGCAGTTGGTCGACGGGATGTTCTCGTCCGGCGAGTACGGGGGCGGGGTCAACATCTCACGTCCCTGGTCAGGGGAGGGCGGCGAGGGTGTCGTCGTCGGCGACCTCGACGGTGACGGTGTGGACGACGGGGCCATCGCACTCACCTGCTTCAGCGGCGGAAGCGGAACGGCCCTCGGCTTCCATGTCTTCACCGCTGCGAACGGCTACCTCGGCCCGGTGGACTTCGACCTCGTCGACAACGAAGACGGCATGTGGGAGCACATCTACGAATCGATCGCGATCCGCGACGGGTCCCTCCACCTGGGTTGGGCGATCGACATCGACGGCGACTGCCATGCCTGCGAGAAGCGCCGCCACGCGACTGGTCAGTTCGCCGTTCGCGACGGTCAGATCGTCAACCTCGCAGTCGACTACTACGACGATCCCAAGTGACGAGCCGGCGCATGCGACCGCAGCGGCTGAGGCCGGCGGCATCGCCTGATCGGCCGCCGGCCCGTTCAGCCCCCAGCGAGGTAGGCCGCCAGACCGGCGGCCAGCGCCTCTGCCATGCGCTGGCGGCCGTCAGGTGACGACAGGAACGCGGCGTCCTCGGCGTTGCGCATGTTGCCGGACTCGATGAACACCTTGGGCACGTCCGACAGGTTGAGGCCGCCGAGGTCGGACCGCTTCATCAGGCCGCCGGAACCGAGGTAGTCGGCGGCCGTCGTGCCGGTGCCCGCCGCGAACTCGTCGCGGATGGCCACCGCGAGGCGCTCGGACTCCGTCGCGATGTCATCGGTCAATCCCGGGATCGACGCCGGGTGGAGCACGTGGAACCCCCGACCGCCTGCCGAGCCGCCATCGGCATGGATCGACAGCGCGGCATCGGCCCCGGCCCGGTTGCCGATCGCGGCGCGCTCGGTGATGCAGGGACCCCAGCCGTCGTTGCCCTCCCTGGTCATGACCACCGTGGCGCCATGCGCCTGGAGGATGGCCCGCAACCGGTCGGCGACATCCCAGGTGAACTCGTACTCGGGATAGCCGTCGTTCGTCGCCGTTCCGGTGGTGTCGCACTCCTTCTTGTGGGTGCCGACGTCGACGAGCCGGTTGATGTCGGCTGAATGGGCGTAGTTTCCCCCGTTGTGGCCTGGATCGATCACGATCACCTTGCCTCCGACCGATGCCAGCGAGCCCAGCGAGCCCGGCGAGCCCGGGCCGTCCGGCACCGACGACGATGGTGCCGGCGCCGCGTGCTCAGAGGTCGTCGTGGGCTCCTCGACCGGTGCGGTGGCCGTGGTCGACCCGGTGGCGTCGACCACGGTGACCGACGGATCGGAGCTCTCCGTCGGCGCGTCGACACCCACTCGTTCGGCACCACCACAGGCAACCAGCGTGAGGAGGCCGGCGACGACCATCACCCCGGCCCATCGATGGCGGCCTATGCCTCGGCGCTCGACGGCCGCGTCATCTCGATGGGTCCGAGGCCTGCGTTCACCTTCGAGCATGCGGTCAGATGTCTTCGACATGGACGTGATCTGGCTCAGATCTCCGTGTAGTCCCACATGCGCATCCCGAAGCTCTCGGCGATCGGGTTGTACATCGCGACGAAGTCCTGCTTGGCGGTCGTCGCTCGACCCGAATCCGCCGTGCCCTCGTCGTACTCGGAGTTCTGCGGTGCCCGGCCCGACGGACAACCCACGGGCCGCGTGTAGTAGTAGTCCGTGTACAGATAGCTGATCCAGTTGTTGTAGTGCCGGTCGGCATCGATCGAGTGCTGGATGGCCCGCTGGAGCTTCTCGACCAACGAGGCCGCCTCGGGATCACCCGTGACGTCGACCGCTGCGACCTGGTTCAGCACGGTCGACCGGTTGAAGATCACGTCGTCGATGGAACGTTCGGCCTCATAGGGGTCCATCGTGCACTCCCGCACTCCTCCGACCGCCTCACCCACGCCTTCTCGACCGTCGGACGACTGGGTCAGGATGTTCTCGAGCCGCAACGAGACCTCGTACAGCTTGGGGTGTTGCTGACGTGCCTGCGAGATCGGATCCAGCGTGGTCGTCGTCGGGGCAGCCGTGGTGGCCGTGGTCGGCGCGGCGGTGGTGACCGTCGACGACGATCCTGCGGTGGCCAGCTCACGACCGTCATCACCAGAACCGCCACCGTTCACCACCAGGACGAGTACGACGACCGCGACGATGGCCAGGGCCCCCGCCGCACCCCCGAGCACCCAGACCAACCCCTTGCTCGTCTGATCGTTCGAGCCGGGACCGGTCGACGCCACCGGCGTGGCCGTGGTCGAGACCACCCGACCGCAACGCCCGCAATGCGCGGCTCCGGCGAGGACAGGGGATCCACACCCTTGGCAGAACGACGATGACATCGCCTGCCCGCATGAAGGGCAGAACCCCGCACCGGCCGGGATCTGCGTTCCGCACGCCCTACATGTCATGGTCGACCTCCGCCGTCACGAGTTTCGCTCAGCCGCTTCGCGGATGGGTTGCATCGGTCCATTGCGTCCCGTCCCACCACCGGAGCAGCGCCGCATCCGCCGAGTCCGGATACCAACCGGCGGCCTGCTCCGCAACGGGAGCGGACGGGACTGACGGGACTGACGGGGCTGACGGGAGAGCGGGAACGATGGGAGTCGGGGCCACAGCAGGCGTGGTCGTCGCGGTCGACCCGTAGGACCCGTGGCCCAGGCTCCGGGCGTAGTCGACCTGCTGACGCAGCGCCGCGACCTGTGCCGGTGCCGAGATGGGGATCTGCGTGACGTGATAGCCGCCGTCACCCTGCACCGACACCTCTACGTACCCCTGGGTCTTCGTCTCCTTGATCAGCAGGAAGAGCAAGCCGAGCAGGCAGGCGAGGAAGAAGATGATGGCAAGGACGATGGCGTAGGCGGGTATGCCCTGGGTCGTCGTGGTGTTGTCCCGAACGACCCAGGTGAGTCCTGCGTGCGGGAACGTCCCACTCGGTGTGACCACCCGGTCCGGGTAGATCGCGATGTCCCCGATCGACAGCAACATGGCGTCCGGACCCTGGCCCGGCGGGGACGGTGCTCCCGCTCCCACGGACGTGGAGGGATCGTTTGGTGTCGCCATCGTTCCTCGCCTCTCGTGCCGATCGGGCGTCCACCGCCCAACGCCTCCGACGACCGTAGCAGGACCCACTCCGGCTCATCCGGTGGGATGATCGCCTTCCCGGAGTGTCCGACATCGTCGCACCCATCAGGTCACACCATGCGAGGGTGCAGAACGGGCACCGCTCAGACGGCGCCGATCTCGGCTCGGTAGTCGGCCAACTGGTTGGCCAGGTCCTCGTCGGTGATGGACAGCATGTGCACCACGAGCAGACCGGCGTTCTGCGAGCCGTCGATGGCGACCGTGGCCACCGGGATGCCCTTGGGCATCTGGACGGTGGAGTAGAGCGCGTCGACGCCGTTGAGGCCGCCGCCGGACAGCGGCACGCCGATCACGGGAAGCGTGGTGTGCGCGGCGACGACGCCGGCGAGGTGCGCGGCCATGCCCGCGCCGCAGATGAACGCGGTGTAGCCGTTCTCACGCGCCGTCGACACCAGCTCGACGACCGGGCCCGGATTGCGATGCGCCGAGAGCACGCGCACGTCGGTTTCGATGCCGAACCGGTCGAGGATGACCGAGGCGGCCTTCATCTTGTCGGCGTCGTTGGCCGATCCCATGAGGATGCCGACCTTGTAGTTGCCTGCCATGGCGAGGTTCCTTCCGTGCGATTCGAACCGATGGTGTCGTTCTGGCTGGGAAGACCCGGGCTATTCGGCGTATCTGTCCAGCCAGTTCGGCAGCGCTAGGTGGTGAGCGGGGCGATGTCGGTGCGGTGGTACATGCCGCGCCAGGAGATCTTGCTCGCGCCGTCGTAGGCCCGGGCGCGGGCGGTGGCCTGGTCGGGGCCCTGGCCCGTCACGTTCAACACCCGGCCGCCGGCCGTGACGAGCTCGCCGGCGTCGTTGCGCTGCACACCGGCGCCGAACACCGTGACGCCTTCGACCGCCTCGGCATCGTCGATGCCCGAGATGACGTCGCCCGTACGCGGCGACTCGGGGTACCCCTCCGATGCCAGGACGACCGTGACGGCGGCGCCGTCGTCGAAGGTCGGGTCGGCACCCAACGAACCCGCCGCCGCCGCCGCGAGCAGGTCGGTGAGGCTCGACGTGAAGCGGGGCAGCACCACCTGGGTCTCGGGGTCGCCGAAGCGCACGTTGTACTCGAGCATCTTGGGGCCGTCCGGCGTGAACATCAGCCCGGCGTAGAGCACACCCCGGTAGTCGATGCCGTGACCGCGCAAGGTGGCGAGCGTGGGCTCGACGCCCTTCGCCATCACCAGCTCGATGGCGGCAGCGTCGGCAATCGGAACCGGCGAGTAGGCACCCATCCCCCCGGTGTTGGGACCCGTGTCGCCCTCGCCGATGCGCTTGAAGTCCTGGGCCGGCGCGAGCGGGACGGCACGCTGGCCGTCGCACACGGCGAGCACCGACAGCTCCGGACCGGTGAGGCCCTCCTCGATGACGACGGTGGTCCCGGCGGAGCCGAACGCTTCGCCGGACAAGTAGTCGGCGACCGCCTCGCGGGCCTCGGACAACGACTCGGTGACGAGCACGCCCTTGCCCGCGGCCAGGCCGTCGGTCTTGACGACGTAGAAGCCGGGCATCGTCTCGAGGAACGCCAGGGCCGGTTCGAGCTCGGTGAACGTGCCGTGCAGGGCGGTGGGTACGCCGGCCTCGACCAGGATCTCCTTCATCCACGCCTTGGATCCTTCGAGCCGGGCACCGTCAGCCCCGGGGCCGAACACGAGCTTGCCTGCACCACGCAGTCGGTCGGCCAGGCCGTCGACGAGCGGCGCCTCGGGCCCGACGACGTAGAGGTCGGCGTCGAGCTGCTCGGCGGGCGTGTCGACCGAGCCCGGGATGAGCGGGTTGCCCGGCGTGACGACCACGTCGGCATCGCGGCCGAGGACGTGAGCCAGCGCGTGCTCGCGCCCACCGGATCCGACGACGACGACCCGCGTCACCGCGACACCCCCGCATCGCCCGAGAA
>CAZGEF010000009.1:0-46991 GCA_964525005.1 uncultured Rhabdothermincola sp. | reverse complement strand
TGTCGAAGCGGACGAAGTCGGTGCCGTTGCTCGAGACCTCGACGTAGCCGAGCTCGAGGAAGTCGAGGCCGCTCGGGCCGTTGACGGCGAAGCCGTTCTCGAAGGCGGCGAGGTCGTAGCCGGGGCCGTCGGTGATGGGGTTGGCGAAGGTGAGGGTGATCTCGCCGCGATCGCCCAGCACGACCAGCGAACCGCTGATGGGACCGAGGGCGTTGGCGGGGGTCTGGAAGTTGGCGGTCACGCCCGCGCCGACGAGGTAGTTCTCGTAGCCGGTGGCGAAGCCCTTGATGGCGGGGCTCGTCGCGGGGATCGCCGGGCTCGGGTTGCCGGGCACGACGACGTTCCACCGGGGTGCGTAGGTGTCGCGCACGTCGTAGACGGCGTCGAAGAGCGGGGCGTCGGCGCAGGCCGAACCGCTCCGGCGGGCCAGCACGCGGATCTCGCCGGTGTAGGGAGCGAGGGCCAGGGTGTCGGTCGTGGCCCACGTGGCGCTGTCGATCGGGTCGCTCACGCCGACCACGGCGACCTCGACGTCACCGCCGTCGGCGAGCTCCAACGGCAGGACCTCGTCGTCGTCGATGATCGTGAGGACAGGTGCGGTCGGGGCCAGGCCGCAGTCGACCGGATCGACCGGATCGACCGGATCGACCGGATCGACCGGCACGTGGTTCGGGATGTCCGCGTACGCGAGCCGGGGACCCGGGCTGGCGAAGCCCTGGGCCCAGGCCCAGCCCTGGACCGAGTCGATCGGGAGGGTGCCGGTGCCACCGGGGCCCACCGGCGAGAAGCCCCACGTGTCGGGCACCTCGGGGTCCTCGATCCACAAGGACCAGTAGCCGCCGGTCAGCCAGCAATAGGGGAAGCCCTGCGCGGGAAGGCCGTCGACCGTGCACACCGTGCCGGGACCGGACTCCGCGGTGGTGGTGAAGCCGGCACCGTGCAAGGCGGCGAAGCCGTCGGCCTGCGCGCCGGGCGCACAGCTGACCTGCACGGTGTTGTCGAGCTCGGCGAAGTCGACGACGACCGTGACGCCCGTGCCGGGAGCGCACGACTCGCCGACGATCGTGGGGGCGTCGACGGGCACGGCCGAGACCGCGGCGGGGACCGCCAGCACGCCGGCGACCAGGAGGAGCGACAGGGCGGACGCGACGGTGCGACCACCCCACACACGCCGAGGTCGCGGCGCGCTCGTGGGGCGGTGTTCGACGTCCCGTCGGAGGGAACGGGAGGATCCAGACATGGGAGACCTTTCGATCGGGACGGCGGCGGCGAGTCCCCGATCTCGGCCCCGGCTCGAGGCGTTCTCGCGCCCACGGGGTCCCGGTCAGGCTCGACACCGCAGTCCTCGGCGGTGATGGACGAGCGTCCGTCCCGGGCAGGTGCTCCGACTCATCGACACGAGGTGCCGAACAACGGTTGCGGGTCAGTGCCGGACTTCGACCGGGCTTCCCCCACCTGGGACCTCTGCAGTTCTGCTACGGCAATTCCAGACGTCGATCCAGCGATCGACGGGCGCAACGTACGCGGCGTCCGAGACGCGCTCCACCTGGTGGACCGATGAGATGGTCCGAAACACACGAACGACCGCTGACAGAGCCCACCGGCCTTTGAGCGATGATCGACCGGCGCCGCGATGACGGCACGAACAGGCGGAGAGGCGTACACTCATCTTTCGATGGATAAACATCCACTGGGAGCCCCGACCGGGGCTGGCCGAGGAGGACACGTGGAGCAATTGGGGCACTACATCGACGGCAGCCGGGTGGCGGGCCGTGCCGGACGCAGCAGCGACGTGTTCGATCCCGCCACCGGCCAGGTGCAGCGCCAGGTCGCCCTCGCCGATGCGGCCGAGATCGACGCCGTGGTCACCTCGGCCGCCGCCGCGCAGATCGGCTGGGCCACGTGGAACCCCCAGCGCCGGGCGCGCGTGCTGCGCGCCTTCCTGTCTCTGGCCGAGGCACAGATCGACGAGCTCGCCGCGCTGCTGTCGAGCGAGCACGGCAAGACGATCGACGACGCCCGCGGCGACGTCCAGCGCGGCCTCGAGGTCGTCGAGTTCGCCGCCGGGATCCCCCACCTCCTCAAGGGCGAGTACACCGAGGGCGCCGGTCCCGGCATCGACGTCCACTCCGTGCGCCAGCCGCTCGGCGTGGTCGCCGGCATCACCCCGTTCAACTTCCCCGCCATGATCCCGCTGTGGAAGGCCGCGCCGGCCATCGCGTGCGGCAACGCCTTCGTCCTCAAGCCCTCCGAGCGTGCCCCGTCGGTACCGATGCGCCTCGCCGAGCTGTTCTCCGAAGCCGGCCTTCCCGACGGCATCCTCAACGTCGTCAACGGCGACAAGGTCGCCGTCGACGCCCTGCTCGACGACCCCCGGGTGCAGGCCTACGGCTTCGTCGGATCCTCCGACATCGCCGAGTACATCTACCGACGGGCTGCCGAGCAGGGCAAGCGCGCCCAGTGCTTCGGCGGCGCCAAGAACCACGCCGTCGTGCTGCCCGACGCCGACCTCGACCAGGTGTGCGACGCGCTCATCGGCGCGGGCTACGGCTCGGCGGGCGAACGGTGCATGGCCATCTCCACGGTGGTCCCCGTCGGCGAGGAGACCGCCGACGCGCTCGTCGCCCAGCTCGCCGAGCGCGTCCCGGCGCTCAAGGTGGGCCACTACGCGGAGCCCGGCGTCGACTACGGACCGCTCGTGGGCGCCGACGCGCTCGCCCGCGTCGAGCGCTACATCGGCGAGGGCGTCGCCGCTGGCGCCGAGCTCGTCGTCGACGGTCGTGGCGTGAAGGTCGACGGCTACGAGTCCGGGTTCTTCATCGGCGGGTCGCTCTTCGACAACGTCACCACGGACATGTCGATCTACCGCGACGAGATCTTCGGACCGGTGGTCACCGTCGTGCGGGCCGCCGACTTCGAGGAGGCGCTGCGACTGCCGTCCGAGCACGAGTACGGCAACGGCGTCGGCATCTTCACCCGCGACGGCGAGGCGGCCCGCGAGTTCGCCAGCCGCGTGCAGGTGGGCATGGTCGGCGTCAACGTGCCGATCCCGGTACCGGTCGCCTACCACACGTTCGGCGGCTGGAAGCGCTCGGGGTTCGGTGACCTCAACCAGCACGGGCCCGACTCCATCCGCTTCTACACGAAGACCAAGACGATCACCTCGCGCTGGCTCCCCGGCACCGGGGACGACGAGGGCGCCAGCTTCGTCATCCCCACGATGCGCTGAACCAGACGAGCGCCTGACCTCCTGAACGACCGAACGACCGAACGACCACCGTGACCGACACCGGACCGAACAGCATGACCGACCCCTCCGGGCTCAGCGCCGAGCAGGAGACGCTCGCGACCGTCGTGGCCGACTTCGCCGCGCAAGAGCTCGCGCCGCACGCCGTGCAGTGGGACCGAGACAAGCACTTCCCGGTCGACGTGCTGGCCCGGGCCGGCGAGCTCGGCCTCGGCGGCGTGCTCATCGGCGAGGACGTCGGCGGTTCGGGGCTGTGCCGGCTGGACTCGGTGATCGCCTTCGAGTCGCTGTCCACCGGGTGTCCGTCGATCGCCGCCTACATCTCGATCCACAACATGGTGGCGGGGATGATCGACCGCTACGGCACACCCGAGCAACGGAGCGCGCACCTGCCGCAGATGTGCACCATGGAGCACCTCGGCAGCTACTGCCTCACCGAGCCCGACGCCGGATCCGACGCGGCCGCCCTGCGCACCACGGCCCGACCCGCCCCGGACGGCGACGGCTACGTGCTCAACGGTGTGAAGCAGTTCGTGTCCGGCGCGGGCGCCACCGACGTCTACGTCGTCATGGCCCGCACCGGCGGACCCGGGCCCGCCGGCATCACCGCCTTGATCGTCGAACGTGGCGCGGCCGGCCTCGACTTCGGACCGAACGAGCACAAGATGGGATGGAACGCGCAGCCCACCCGCCAGGTGCGCTTCGACGACGTCCACGTCCCCGCGTCGGCCCGACTCGGCGAGGAGGGGCAGGGGTTCAAGATCGCCATGTCCGCCCTCGACGGCGGCCGGCTCAACATCAGCGCCTGCTCGCTCGGCGGTGCCACCGCGGCACTGGCGCTCACCCGCACGCAGCTCCTCGACCGGCACGCCTTCGGTGGACCCCTCGCCGACCAGCAGGCGCTGCGCTTCCGCTACGCCGACATGGCGACGAACCTCGAGGCCGCCCGGCTGATGGTTCGCCGCGCCGCCCGCGAGCTCGACGCGTCGTCGCCAGCGGCCACCCGCTGGTGCGCCATGGCCAAGCAGTTCGCCACCGACACCTGCTTCACCGTCGCCAACGAGGCGCTGCAGCTCCACGGCGGCTACGGCTACCTCGCCGAGACCGGCGTCGAGAAGCTCGTCCGCGACCTCCGCGTGCACCAGATCCTCGAAGGGACCAACGAGATCATGCGCATCGTCACCTCCCGCGACCTCCTGGGACGGTCCACATGACCGACACGACCCCTGACCCCACCGGCGCCGATCCGGCGCTGCTGGTGTCGGTCGACGGACGCGCCGGCATCATCACGCTCAACCGGCCCAAGGCGCTCAACGCGCTCACCCTCGAGATGGTGCGCGAGCTCGAGGCCGCCCTCGACCGGTTCGAGGCCGACCCCGACATCACCACCGTCGTGCTCACCGCGGCGGGCGACCGGGCGTTCTGCGCCGGAGGCGACATCCGCGCCCTGCACGACGCGGCCGTCGCCACCGACTGGGAGTCGCCCCGCACGTTCTGGGCCGAGGAGTACCACCTCAACGGCCGCATCGGCCGGTACGCCAAGCCCGTCGTGGCCGTCCTCGACGGCATCACGATGGGCGGCGGCATCGGCCTCGCCGGCCACGCAAGCCACCGGGTGGTCTCCGAGCGGGCGAGCCTGGCCATGCCCGAGGTGGGCATCGGCTTCGCGCCCGACGTCGGCGGGACCTGGCTGCTGGCGCGAGCACCGGGCGAGCTCGGCACCCACCTCGCCCTCACCGGTGGCCGCGTCGGTCACGCCGATGCCATCCACCTCGGCCTCGCCGACGCCCACGTCCCCCACGACGCCCTCGACGACCTGGTCTCGGCGCTGGCCACCGACGATCCCGATGCCGCGATCGCCGCCCGGCGACGCGATCCGGGGCCTGCGCCGCTCGCGGCGGCCCGGGCGTGGATCGACGACGCCTACGCCTCGGACGATCCCACAGCCATCGTGGCGCGCCTGCGCGAGATCGGCGGAGACGCCACCGCGGCCGCCGACGCCGTCGATGCCGCGTCGCCCACGTCGGTCACCGTCGCCCTGCGCGCCCTGCGCACCGCTGCGGAGCTCCCCTCGCTCGAGGCGGCGCTCGAGATGGAGTACCGGATCTCGACGAGCATCGTCGAACACCCCGACTTCGTCGAAGGGGTGCGGGCGGCGGTCGTCGACAAGGACCGGTCGCCCCGCTGGCACCACGACGACCTCGCCGCCGCGGCCCACGCCGACCTCGACGGCTTCTTCGCGCCGAGGGACCACGACATCGAGCTGCAGGGCGACGACCGCCCGACCCAGCAGGCCACCGAGCAGCCGACCGACCAGGAGGTCCGACCATGAGCGATCCCCGCACGAGCGATCCCGGCACGAGCGATCCCGGCACGAGCGAGGCGACGACCTGCCGAGTGGCGTTCCTCGGGCTCGGGCACATGGGGCTTCCCATGGCGGTGAACCTGGCCGCCGCGGGCCACGACGTCGTCGGCTACGACCCCACGCCGCCGGCGATCGCCGCGGCCACCGCCGAAGGGCTCGTCGTCGCGGCGACCGCGGCGGAGGCCGCCACCGGAGCCGACGTCGTGATCACGATGCTGCCCGCCGGCTCCTTCGTCATCGACGCCTACCAGCCCGGAGCGGGCATCGTGGGCACCGTCGCGGCGGGCACCCTGCTCATCGACTGCTCCACCATCGCGGTCGGCGAGGCCAAGGCCGCCCACCAGCTCGGTGCCGCGGCCGGCCTGCGCACGGTCGACGCCCCCGTGTCGGGAGGGGTCGTCGGCGCCGCGGCTGCCACCCTCACGTTCATGGCCGGCGGCGAACCCGGCGCGGTCGCCGACGCCGAGCCGATCCTCGCCACCATGGGCACGCGGATCGTCGCCTGCGGCGGGCCCGGCATGGGCCAGGTCGCCAAGGCGTGCAACAACATGGTGCTGGCCGCCTCGATGATCGCCGTCAGCGAGGCGTTCGTGCTGGGCGACTCGCTCGGCCTCGATCCCGAGGTGCTGCACGACGTGCTCGCCACGTCGTCGGGGCGGTGCTGGGCGATCGAGGTCAACTGCCCGGTCCCCGGCCCGGTCCCCACCAGCCCGGCGAACCGAGAGTTCGAGGGAGGGTTCGCCGCCAAGCTCATGTTGAAGGACCTCCGCCTCGCCCACGAGGCCGCCCTCGACGGCGGCGTCGACCCGACCATCGGTCGCCACGCCCTCTCGGTCTACGAGCGCGTCGCCGAGCAGGACCCCGACCGCGACTTCTCCGTGGTCATCGAACACGTGAGCCGATCAGGAGGCTGATAGCCGTGAGCACCTACGACACGATCCGCATCGAGCGCGACGGCCGGGTGGCCATCGTGGCCCTCGACCGCCCCGAGAGCCTCAACGCCCTCAACCAGCAGGTGATGCACGACGTCACCGCCGCCTGCGCCGAGCTCGACGCTGATCCCGATGTGGGCTGCATCCTGCTCACCGGCTCCGACCGCGCCTTCGCCGCCGGCGCCGACATCAAGGAGATGCAGCCACTCACCTACCAGGACGCGTACGGCGACGACCTGTTCGCCGAATGGGACGCGCTCACCCGGGTGCGCACGCCGATCGTCGCCGCGGTCGGCGGCTACGCCCTCGGCGGCGGGTGCGAGCTCGCCATGCTGTGCGACACGATCATCGCCGCCGACACGGCCCGCTTCGGCCAGCCCGAGGTCAAGCTCGGCGTCATCCCCGGCATCGGTGGCACCCAGCGGCTCACCGCCCTGGTCGGCAAGGCCAAGGCCATGGACCTGTGCCTCACCGGCCGCATGATGGACGCCGAGGAGGCCGAGCGCTCCGGACTCGTCGCCCGGGTCGTGCCCGCCGCCGAGCTCCTCGACGAGGCCAAGGCGATGGCGGCGGCCATCGCGTCGATGTCCAAGCCGGTCACCGCGATGATCACCGAGTGCATCGACACCGCCCTCGAGACCAGCCTCAGCGAGGGCGTCCGCTTCGAGCGGCGCAACTTCCACGCCACCTTCGCCACCGACGACCAGAAGGAGGGCATGGCCGCCTTCGTCGAGAAGCGACCACCGGAGTTCCGCCACCGCTGATCCTGGGGCGGGCCCCGCGAGCTCGGTCTGACACGATGACCGCCATGGCACCTGACCCCAGCGACGAGCCTGACCCCAGCGACGAGCCTGACCCCAGCGACGAGCCTGACCCCATCGACGAGCCTGACCCCATCGATGAGGCGGGCCGCCAGTGGGTCGCCCACGGCTGGGGCGATGCCGCCGACGGGATGGCGACGGTCACCCGCATCGTCCGGGTCAACCAGCTCCTGCAGACCGCGATCGAGGCGCTGCTGCGCCCCCACGGCCTCACCTTCGCCCGCTTCGAGGTCCTGCGCCTGCTCGAGTTCTCGCACGCCGGTGCCATGACGATGGGTCGCCTCGGCCAGCTCCTCCAGGTGAAGCCGGCGAGCGTCACCCACGCCGTCACCGCGCTCGAGGGCCAAGGCCTGGTCACGCGCTCGCCCAACCCGTCCGATGGCCGCGGCACGATCGCGACGATCACCCGGGCCGGCCGCCGGATCATCGAGCCGGCGACGCTCGACCTCAACCGCTACTTCGAGACCATCGACGGCGACGGTGACGCCAAGCAGCTCGACCATGCTCTCAAGAAGCTCGAAGCCCTCGTCGGCGCACCCCCCGGCACCCCGGCGACACCAGCGCGCGACGCCTGACACGACCGAACCGGCAGGGACCCTTGCGCCCCGTCGTGTCGAGCTCCCTGCCAGTTCATCCAGGTGGCTCACCCCTGCCGAGGCGGTCCCGAGCCCGCTGCGCGCTGGCGACGAGCTCGGTGAGCGAGGCCTCGACCTCGGCCCAGCCGCGGGTCTTGAGTCCGCAGTCCGGGTTCACCCACAGCCGCTCCGGGCCGAGCGCCTCGATCGCGGCGCGCAGGAGGCGGTCGACCTCGGCGCCGTCGGGGACCCGCGGCGAGTGGATGTCCCACACGCCGGGGCCCACCTCGTTCGGGTAGGACGCGGCCCGGAGCTCGTCGAGCAGGTCCATCCCGGAACGGGACGCCTCCATCGAGATGACGTCGGCGTCGAGGGCGATGATGGCGTCCATGATCGCGCCGAACTCGGCGTAGCACATGTGGGTGTGGATCTGCGTGGCGTCGCCGACGCCGCCGGCCGAGATGCGGAACGCCTCGGTCGCCCAGTCGAGGAACGCCTTCCAGCCCGACTGGCGCAGCGGGAGCCCTTCGCGCAGCGCGGGCTCGTCGATCTGGATGACGCCGATGCCGGCCGCCTCGAGGTCGACGACCTCGTCGCGCAGGGCGAGGGCGACCTGGCGAGCGGTGTCGGACTCGGGCTGGTCGTCGCGGACGAACGACCACTGCAGGATCGTCACCGGCCCGGTGAGCATCCCCTTCATGGGACGGTCGGTCAGGCCGGCGGCGAAGGTCGACCACCGCAGCGTCATCGGCGCGGGCCGGGCGACGTCGCCGAACAGCACCGGTGGCTTGACGCAGCGAGATCCGTAGCTCTGCACCCAGCCGAAGCTCGTGGTGGCGAACCCGTCGAGCTGCTGACCGAAGTGCTCGACCATGTCGGTGCGCTCGAGCTCACCGTGCACGAGCACGTCGAGGCCGAGCTCCTCCTGGCGGCGGATGCACGACGTGGTCTCGGCCTCGAGGCCCGCCTCGTACGTCGCCTCGTCGACGGTGCCGTTGCGGTAGCCGGCGCGGAGCTTGCGGACCTCGCTCGTCTGCGGGAACGAGCCGATGGTCGTGGTGGGCAGGACGGGGAGCCCGAGCTTCGCCCGCTGCTCGACGGCGCGCTCGGGGTAGGTCGAGGCACGGCGGGTGTCGTCCGGGGTGACCGCGGCGGCTCGGGCGCGCACCTCGGGGCGCAGCACCCGAGGCGACGACAGCCGCGCCGCGTGGGCGGCCGAGCTCTCGGCCACCTGGGCCGACGCGGCGGCGTCGCCACCGAGCGCACCGGCGAGGATCGCGACCTCGTCGAGTCGCTCGACGGCGAAGGCCAGCCACGAGGCGAGCTCGGCATCGGCGTCGCCCTCGCGAGCGGTGTCGACGGGGAGGTGGAGCAGCGAGCACGAGGGAGCGAGTCGGACCCGATCGGCCCCGAGGCGCTCGACCGCGGGCGTGATCCGCTCGAGGACGGCACCGAGGTCGCTGCGCCAGATGTTGCGACCGTCGACGACGCCCAGCTCGAGTCGGAGCAACTCGGGCGCGGCCGCCACGACCTGGTCGAGCTGATCAGGGCCGCGGACGAGGTCGAGGTGGAGCGCGTCGACGGGCAAGGACACGGCCAGGTCGAGGTTGTCGCCGAGCGGGCCGAAGTAGGTGGTCAGGGTCAGCTCGACGTCGGGGGCCGCGGCGCGCAGCCGTGCGAGGGCGGTGCGGTAGCCGTCGCGCTCCGCGGCGCTGAGGTCGAGCACGAGGGCCGGCTCGTCGATCTGGATCGCGGTCGCTCCCCCGGTGACGAGGTCGGCGAGCCACGCCTCGTAGGCGGGGAGCACGGCGTCGAGCAGCTCGATCGCGTCGCCGCCGTCGGTGCGCTTGGCGAGACGGAGGAACGTGACGGGCCCGATGATCACGGGTCGCGTCGCGACGCCCAGCGACGTCGCCTCGTCGAACTGGGCCCGCCCGGCCCGTGACGAGTACCCGAAGCACTGGTCGGGGGCGAGCTCGGGGACCAGGTAGTGGTAGTTGGTGTCGAACCACTTGGTGAGCTCGAGCGCGGCGATGCCCGGCCCGCCGCGTGCCATCAGGAAGTACGTGTCCAGCGCGGCAGCGACGTCGAACGGCGCACCGAACCGCTCGGGCACGGCACCCAGGGTCACGGCCGCATCCAGCATCTGGTCGTAGTACGAGAAGTCACCGCTGGGGATGGCGTCGATGCCACGCTCGGCCTGGAGGTTCCAGTGCCGGGCGCGGAGCTGCTGGGCCACCTCCGAGAGACCGGCGGCGTCGAGGTCGCCCCGCCAGTGCTCCTCGAGCGCCCACTTGAGCTCGCGATCGGCGCCCATGCGGGGGAATCCCAGGTTGGCGGTCGTGATCATGCGGTCCTCCGGAGGTTCGAGGTGACGGCCGGGTCTCCGGTCGTCGCTGAGTCGGTGCGCGGTCGTCGCAGGGCGGTGGCGACCTCACCGCTGCGGACGCCGGGGACGAGGTGGACGCCGGCGCAGGCCCCGCTCGCTTCGAGGGCCGACACGAGGTCGACGGCGGCTCTCACCCCGGCGAGGTCGTCGCGCTCGAGTGCGTCGGCGAGCGGGGCCGGCGGTGCGAGCTCGGGCACCCGGTCGCCGAGACGGCGAGCCATGCCCGCGCTCGCGACGACGAGCACACCCGCGTAGACGGGCAGGTCGGTCCCGAGTCGCTCGACGCGTCGCTCGAGCTCGTCGACCGACCACCCGACCTGGACGAAGATGCGTTCGGCCCCGCGCTTCCAATCGGCCAGCGAGCCGGGGCCACCGGTGACGCTGTAGCGGACACCGGCTCGCTCGCATTCCGAGACGAGGTCGCGCACGCCGACGCCTGCCGCCCGCTCGCCGACCGACGGGGCGTCGCCGTGCAGGAGCAGGAGCTCGTCGATGCCGAGGTGCTTGGCGGTGAGCAGGTCGCGCCGGACCCCGAGCAGGTTGCGGTCGCGTGCGTTGAGGCAGGCGATGGCAGGCAACGACTCGATCTGCGCGGCGACGACGAGGCTCGACACGGAGGGCTGACCGAGGTGGTTGTCGGGCACCAGGACCGTCGAGGCCACGGGAGCGAGCGCGGCGGTCTGCCCCCGCAGACGCGCCGATCCTGTCCGGGCACCGGAGCGAGGGCCCGAGGCGGACGGCGGCTCGATCTCGGCGATCACGTCGAAGGCCATGAGTCGACGGTACGGACGCAACGCCAGGAGCGGCAGGCACAGTCGGCTCCTTTGTGCACCAATACAGAGCCCTGTTCCGGTGTTGCTTCGTCCCAACTGTTCCGGTAGGACCACAGGGTGCAGTTCGACGACAACACCGGGACCACCCGCTACCAGCAGCTCGCCGACCACCTCGCCGCGCAGATCGAGGCCGGTGTCTACGCGCCCGGGACCCGCATCCCGTCGGTCCGACGCCTGCGCGACCAGCACTCGGTCAGCATCACGACGGTCGTGGAGGCGTGCCGCGTCCTCGAGGACCGGGGCCTCGTCCGCGCCCGGCCCCGGTCGGGCTACTACGTCCAGGCGACCGCCCGACCCGACCCCGACCCCCCGGCCCCGTCAGCTCGGGCGCAGCGCGTCGACCGCACGCTGGCGATGGACATCAACCTCGGGATCGGCGCACCGCAGCACCCCACGCTCGGTGCCGCGGTCCAGGCACCGGAGCTGATGCCGATCACGGCGATGAACCGGCTGCTGTCCCAGGCGACGCGCCTGCACCCCAGCGCCTGCCACTCCTACGACGCACCGCCGGGGACCATCGAGCTCCGGCGCGCCATCGCCAGGCGAACACCCGACGCCGGGTTCGGCGTCGACCCCGACGACCTCGTGATCACCGGTGGCGCCAAGGAGGCCGTCTACCTCTCGATCAAGGCGGTCACCCGGCCCGGCGACACCGTCGCCATCGAGAGCCCCGCCTACTACGCCCTGCTCGAGGTGCTCGCGTCGCTCGACCTCCGCGCCATCGAGATCGCCAGCTCGCCGCGCACCGGCATCGACCTCGACCTGCTGGAGAAGGCCCTGAACCGGGGCGGCGTCACGGCGGTCGTGCTCATGACCAACTTCTCGAACCCGACCGGCGCGTGCCTCGACGACCCCGCCAAGCAACGGCTGATGTCCCTGCTGGAACGCCACGATGTCCCCCTCGTCGAGGACGACGTCTACGCCGACCTGTCCTTCGACGGCGTCCGGCCCGCCTCGCTCAAGGCCTACGACCGCAACGGGCTCGTGCTGCACTGCTCGTCGTGGAGCAAGACGCTGTCGCCCGGGCTCCGGGTGGGGTGGGCGGCGCCCGGCCGCTACCGGGACCGGTTCGAGCTCATGAAGCTCGTCGTGAACCAGGCCACCGCGGTCGCACCGCAGCTCGCGGTGGCGGCCTTCCTCGAGAGCGGCGGCTTCGACCGCCATCTGCGCCGGCTCCAACGCGCCTACCGCCAGCAGATGGACGCCATGCTCGGCGCCGTCGAACGCCACTTCCCCAGCGGCACGCGCTTCACGTCGCCGAGCGGCGGCCACGTGCTGTGGGTGCAGCTCCCCTCCGGGGTCGACTCGCTCTCGCTCTACGAGGACGCCGCGGCCGAAGGGGTGCGCTTCGCTCCGGGCCCGATGTTCTCGGCATCGGGCGGGTTCCGCGAGTACCTGCGCCTCAACACCGGCTTCCCGCACACCCCGGCCATCGAGGCCCAGGTGGCCCACCTCGGCCGCCTCGTCGGCGTCGCGACCGCGTCGCCCGCCCGACACCCCGCGGGGAGGCGACCTCCCGATGTGGGCGATCTGTCGAGTTGATCACCCCTCCTCGTTCGGTTCCACGGGTCAGGGCAGCAGGGCGAAGCGGTGCAGGAAGGCCGCCATCGCCTGGCGCGAGACCGGTGACGACGGCTGGAAGGTCCCGTCCGCGTAGCCGGTGACGACACCCACCGCGGCCAGCCACGAGATGGCGTCGTGGAAGACGTGACCCGGGGGGACGTCGGTGAACGTCGGCGCACCGGATGGCACCGGGGGCTGGCCCGCGAGGCGGTAGAGGAAGGCGGCCGTGGCCTGGCGCTGCACGGTGCCGGTGGGGCGGAACGTGCCGTCGGCGTAGCCGGTGGTGAGGCCCTCCTCGTACATCCACTCGATCTGGAGGTAGAACTCCTGGGTCGGGGGCACGTCGCTGAACGTCGGGACGGCGGGCGGCGTGAACGGTGGGGAGCCGGCGAGCCGGTAGAGGAACGCGGCGTTGGCCTGACGGGTGATCGACGTCGAGGGCCGGAACGTGCCGTCGTCGTAGCCGGTGGTGACCCCCGCAGCGACGAGCCAGGTGATGTCGGCGTTGAACGGCTGCGAGGGGGGCACGTCGCGGAACTGGCCGAAGCTCACCGGTGCGACCGGCGGGATCGGACCGGGCCGGTCGATCGACCCGAACGCGGGGAGCCCGAAGCCGAGCACGGCCTGCGCGGTCACCCGTCGCCACTGGTCCCGGTTGTTGGCCGGGATGCCGCCCGCGACCGCGCTGTCGAAGGCGCCCCTGTTGTAGGCGATGGCACCGAGGTCGACGTCGCCTGCTCCCGCCGTCGCGGGATCGAGCTGGATGGTCGAGATCCACGTGGCGGCGGCGTCGGCGACGTCGGTCTGTCCGATGGCGCGCAACGCCTGCGCGGCGAGGCCCGAGCTGTTGCTGTTGAGCGCAGCGGTGACGCCGGTGCCGCCGAACGCACCGGTGGTCGGGTCCTGCTTCGCCAGCAGCCATGCGGCACCCATCGACAGACCGGCCCGGACCTCGGGCGTGCGGTCCACGACGAGGAGCGCCTGGACCGCCATGGCCGTGGCGTCGGTGTCGGCCGCGGTGGCTGACGTGCACGAAGCGCCCGATGTGAAGGAGGTGCGGAACCCCCCGCCGGGGCACTGCTGGGCGAGCAGGTAGCGGACCGCCTCGTCCGGCACGCCGCCGGGTGTGCGGGCCAGACCGAGGACAGCCAGCGTCTGGCTGAACCCGTTGCTCGAATCGCTGCCGAACTCCGGGTCGTCGTCGGAGAAGCGACCCGTCTGCGGGCCGGCGGTCTGCATCATCGAGCGCAGCTCGGCCTCGAGATCCCAACCGGCGAAGTCTCCGACATCGTGGCCCTGCACCACCGCGGCGAACAGGACCTTGGCCATCGATCCGGCGATCGTCACGTCGGGATAGGTGGGAGCCCACGACACGTAGTTCGTGGTGTGCTCGGAGATCACGTCGGTGACCGCCGCCGCCGAGGGCGTGGCGCTGCGACCGTCAGCGCCGAGCGCCAGCAGCGCGTCGAGGGTGAGACCCACGTCGACCGAACCCGGCGTGAAGCCCGGCAGGGCCCACTCGGCGTCGGCCAGCTCGCGCTTCATCCAGGCCAGGGCGGCGTCGGCCTCGGTCGGGGTGTCGTGATCGGCGAGATCGGCGATGGCCAGGCGCGGGGCGTGGTTCTCGAAGCCGGCGGACCACGACCAGCCCTGTACGCCGTCGATCGGGATCGGTCCCGTGCTGCCGGCACCGATCGATCCGAACGCCCAGGCACCGGTGCCGGCGCCCTCGTTCCAGAACGACCAGAAGCCACCACCGGTCCAGCAGTACGGGTAGCCCTGCCGGGGTACGCCGTCGAGCGTGCACACCGTGCCCGGATAGGAACCCGAGTCGACGTTCACGCCGAAGCCCGCGTTGCGCAGCGCGGCGAAACCGCTCTCCTGCGCACCCAGCGCGCAGCCGAGCTCGACGACGTCGTAGACGGCCGTGAAGTCGACGACGACGGTGACCCCCGTGTGCGGGGCACAGCCCTGCCCCACGACGGCCGGACCGGCGTCGGTGGCGGCGGGCGCCGCCGGGAGCCCAGTCGGGATCACGGCCGGGACGGCGCCGGCCGGCGACGGCGCGAAGCCCAGCGTCACCGACACGACGAGCAGCGCCGCGAGGCCGATGGAGACGGAGCGAGGACGAGACGTGCGGTGCTTCACGAACGAAGGCCTTTCGGGGTGGGTGCCTGCCGAGCAGGCGAACCGTAGGTTCGCTCCCGGCGGGGGAACAGCTGGCGATTCGACGTCGGGTTCGACGGACCGGGAGGGGTAGCGGAACAGATCGAGACACCATTGGGTGCTGAGTCGGGGTGGACGACCGCGACCGTCCCCGGCCCGGCGACACCCGCGTCATCGCCATCACCCCCGATTCCTGGTCCATCGGCGTCGGGGACCCCGGTGAACTCGACGGGGGCACCGAAGGCCGCCCGGCGGATCGACCGGCGGAAGACCTGGAGGATCGCCGGGCCGATGACGACGACGGCGATCACGTTGGTGATGGCCCGACCCAGGTCCCAACCGAAGCTCGAGGTGGCGAGGGTGAAGAGGAAGAAGGTGTGGAGGTTCTCGAGCACGGGAGCCCCGGCGACGTAGCCGAGCTGGGACCCCTCGTCGACGGCGAACGGCCAGAACCACAGGTTCAACATCGCGCCGAAGGCGAGCGCGCTCGCGGCCCCGTACGCCGCCAGCATCGCGATCTCCGCCTTTCCCCGCACGCCGCGCGGCAGCAGACCGGCGCCGAGACCGACCCACGCGGCGCCGAGCATCTGGAACGGCAACCACGGCCCGACACCTCCGGTCAGCAGCGCGGACGCGAACAGGGTGATCGAGCCGAGCAGGAACCCGAAACCCGGTCCGTACACCCGACCGGCGAGGACGAGGAGGAAGAACACGGTCTCGATCCCTGCGACGCCCGGTCCCATCGGTCGCAGCGCGGCCCCCATCGCCGAGAGGACGCCCAGCATCGCCAGCGACTTGGTGTCCATCCCCCCCTCGGCGAGCTCGGCGAGCACGACACCGAGGAGGATGGGCAAGATCAGCACGAACACGAACGGAGCATCCGAGTTGTGGCCCATCTCCTGCCGGGGCGTGATGAACAACGGCCACGCGAACATCACGAAGCCGGTGACCGAAGCCAGGGTGAGGGCGATCGCCGAGCGTGGTCGCAGCACGACAGCCGAGTGACGGTGACGGGTCGCGCGTGCCCGCCCTCCTTCGAGCCCACTCATGACCGCGCACCTTCCAGCGCGGTGCGCACCTCGGCGACCGTCAGCCACGGCTCGGGGTTGAGGATCTTGCTGACCTGGGGGGCGAAGGCCGGCGAGGACACGACGATGTCGGCCGTCGGCCCGTCGGCCACGACCTCGCCCTGAGCCATGACGACGACGCGGTCGGTGACCGCCGCGACGAACTCGACGTCGTGGGTGGCGACGAGCACCGCGGCACCCGCGTCGGCCAGCTCGCGCACAAGGGCGCCGAACCGCTTCTTCGCCGAGTAGTCGAGCCCCCGGGTGGGCTCGTCGAGCAGGACGACGTCGGGCGCTGCCGTGAGCTGGACGGCGAGGACGAGCCCGAGCCGCTGCCCCTCGGAGAGGTCGCGGGGGTGGTGCTCGTCACCGATGTCGGGGACGAGCCGGTCGAGCAGCGCTCGACACGTGCCGACCGGGCGTTCGGACTCGCGATCGGCCTGCTCGCACTCCTCGCGCACCGTCATGAGGTAGAGCAGGTCCGAAGGTGTCTGGGGGACCATGCCGACGAGCCGCCGCGCCGCGCCGGGATCGAGCGACGCCGGGTCCTGGCCCTCGACGACGACCTCGCCCGAGGTGCGTGGGCCCGAGCCCTGCAACGCCCACAGCAACGACGACTTGCCCGACCCGTTGCGCCCCATCAGGGCGACGACCTGGCCTTCGGGCAGGTGCAGGTCCACCTCGCGCACCGCGACCACGTGGCCGT
This sequence comes from uncultured Rhabdothermincola sp., assembly GCA_964525005.1. GTDB lineage: Bacteria > Actinomycetota > Acidimicrobiia > Acidimicrobiales > Acidimicrobilacustridaceae > CAZALT01. Next base: position 30,327 of record CAZGEF010000009.1, on the reverse strand, counting down.
AGCGCACGACGACCTTGCGGGCATCGAGTCGGGGCTCGCCGCTGCGCAGCACCCGGCCCCGGTGCGGCGGGGCGACGCCCGCGAGGCGGGCGCGCAGGGGTGCGGCCCGGCGACGGGCGTCGCGCACCGACAGCGGGAGCGGCTCCCACCCGGCGAGCCGGCCGAGCTCGACGACCGGGGGCGCGACCGAGGAGGCCGCGAGGACGTCGACGGGTTCGCCCGTCGCGACCGCTCCCCCACCCGGCAGGTAGAGCACCCGGTCGGCGTACTGGACGACCCGTTCGAGGCGGTGCTCGGCGATGACCACGGTGACGCCCAGATCGTGCACGAGCCGGGTGATCGCCGCCAGCACGTCTTCGGCCGCGGTCGGGTCGAGCGCGGAGGTCGGCTCGTCGAGCACGAGGATCCGGGGGTGGGTGGTGAGGACCGACCCGATGGCCACGCGCTGCTGCTGACCCCCCGACAGCGTGCGGAGCGAACGGCCTCGCAGCTCGGCGATGCCGAGCAGGTCGAGCGTCTCCTCGACCCGCTTGCGCATCACCTCAGGGGCGATCGCGAGCTGCTCCATCCCGTAGGCCAGCTCCTCCTCGACGGTGTCGGTGACGAAGCCGGCGATGGGGTCCTGGCCCACGACCCCCACCACGTCGGCGAGGTCGCGGGGCGGGTGGTCGCGCGTGGATCGACCCTCGACGACCACGTCGCCGGTGAGGTGCCCGCCCGTGAAGTGGGGAACGAGCCCGTTGATCGCTCCCAGGAGGGTGGACTTGCCGACGCCGGTCGAGCCGAGGACGACGCACAGCTCACCCTCGTCGACGGTGAACGACACGTCGTCGAGCACGGGACGGTCCTCACCGGGATAGGTGACGCTCACCCGATCGAAGCGGATCACGAGGATCGACCCCCCGACGGCGCCGACGCGGTCGGGACCCCCGCGGACGCGCCGTCGACGGCGGTGGGACGGGTGCGCGCCGCGGCACCCGAGACCCGCTCGACCGGCGGGTCCGTGGCCGATGGGCGATCGAGGAGCCCCGGACCGGGCTCGCCCAGCGGTGGCGGCGGGGCGATCACCGCGGGCAGGGCACCGACGAGCACCCCGGCCACGAGCAGCAGACCGACCTGGGGGAACCGGAGGGGTTGGAGCGACGGGTTGAGGTTGGTCGGGTCGACCGCTCCACCCACGTAGGTGACGGCGACCACAGCCGCCCCACAGGCCGCGACCCCCCACTCGGCGAGGCGCCACGGGTCGGGACGGTACCGCGACCGCTGGACCCGCGTGCCGGCCAGCATGAAGCCGGCGCCGGCGAGGACCAGCCCGATCACCAACATCGGGATGCCGAGCTCCCGGGGCGATCCGGCATCGAGCAGGCCATAGGTGCCCACGCAAGCTCCCATCAACCCGAGCAGGACGAGGGTGCCGCTGAGCACCCGCGATCGACCGGACACCGCGGCGCGGCGCCCGTAGCCGCGGCTGTCCATCGCGGCGGCGAGCAGGAGCGACCGGTCGAGCGCATCGGTGAGCAGGGGTACGAGCACGCCGCGCAGGATGCTCCGGCGACCCCCGCTCGTGCCGCCCCGGAGCAGCCGCGCCCGGTGGATGCGACGGGCCGACTCGACCAGCTGCGGCGCGACCGTCAGGGTGACGGTCACGGCCACGCCGACCTCGTGGAGCGCGGCGGGCACCGCCTTGAGGAGGCGCTTGGGGTTGGCGAGCACGTTGGCCGCGCCGATGCAGCACAGCAGCGTGGCCAGCCGCAGGCCGTCGTAGACCGCGGCGAGGACCGGTTCGAGGTAGACGTCGCCGCCCAGCTTGATGCCGGCCGCGGCATCCGGCAACGGGATCTGGGGAAGCGTGAACAGCAGGACGGTCCCCGCGCTGGCATCGAGCAGCATGCGGAACCCGACCCGGACGGCGATGACGACGAGACCGAACACGAAGTAGTACTTGAAGCCCTTGGCCCACGGCGCGTCGGTGCGACGGCACACCACGACGAAGGCCACCACACCCAGGATGAGACCCAGCAGCAGCGGGTTCGTCGTCCGGCTCGCTGCGGTGGCCATGCCGAGGGCCCACACCCACCATGCCGCGGGATGCAACATCCGGGGCAGGCGATGTGGCACCCGTTTCGGTACACGAGGCTGGAGCACCGCGTGCGTATGGCTCATCGCTCGATCATTGGGCCAGGGTGGCTCGACGACGGCGCACGGCGATCACCACGCCACCGACGCCCAGGCCGACCACGGCGACGGCGACGGCGACGAGCGCGACGGGGCTGCCGCCCGAGGAACCATCGCTGGCGAGGTCGACGTCGCCGAGCGCTTCGATCGACCCGTCGGCGTTGGTGCGCACGAGGCCGAGTGCCACCTCGTCCTCGGCCCCGTCCTCGGCGGCCGATCCCTCCGCCGGGGTCGCGCCCGGATCCGTGGCGGCGGTGGTCGACGTCACCTCATCGACAGGTGCGACCGAGGTGCCGGGCGCGGCGACCGTCGCCCCCGGTTCGCCGGGGGTGCCGGTCGCGCCTGGTGATCCCGTCCGGTCTCCACCGACTGCGGGGGCCGCTCCGGGCGAGGTCGAGGGCGAGGGCGGGGGCGGGGGCGGGGGCGGGGGCGTGACGGGCGGCGGGTTCGGTGGCAACGGTACGACGCCGTCGCAATCCGAGGTGGGGATCGGGCTGGGGACCTGCCCGGGGACGGGGCCCGGCGGCCGGTAGCGCGGCGGGCTGGTGGTGGTGGACCGCCGGTCCTTCGAGAACGACCACCCCTCGATCGACCCTGGAGGCAGGGGCCGCGTGCGGGCACCGGCTCCGAGGTTGGAATAGCACCACTGCCCGCCACGCGGTGCGACCCAGTACGACCAGTAGGCACCGGCGGGCGACGTGTCGATGCAGGGGTCGTCGGCCGGCTTCCCGGCGATCTTGCACAGGAACCCGGCGAAACGAACCGTGGTCTGGTAGGTGATCCCGGCCTGCTTGAGCGCGTCGAACCCGTCGGTCACCTCGAGCCGGCCGGTCTCCAGGTTCGCAACGCCCGGCGCGCATCGCACGTTGACCCCGCCACCAAGCTCCTGGAAGTCGACGACCACCGTGATCCCGACGTTGTCGAGGCACGGTTGGTTCTCCCCCGCCGCCGTGACCTCACGGCCCGGTGCAGGACCGGCTCCGGCCGGCGTCGACGAGGCGAGGACGGCGAGGGCCATCGCGGGAACCACGGCGAGGGCGACACGACGTCGGGTCCGTGATCTGCGCAACGTCGTCATCAGGTCGTCTCCTCTCAGGCCGATCGCCTGAGGGGCACGGATGCCGAGCAGGCCTCGGCATCCGCTTTCCGCGGCGGATGGTCTCGAAGCGAACCCCAGGAGGCGGGCGTTCCGGCTCGTGGCCCACCTGGTCGAGGACCGGGCGACCACCTACGGCTGCGGGACAGCGCCGGACTTCGACCGGCTTTCCCCGACACCTGGGTTGGATTGCGTCCCGATCCAGGATCGGGACCCCGCCAGGGTAGTGGCCTCGCCCTCCGAACCTTCAGTCGAGGGGACGCGCATCGACGGTGGGCATTGGGTGCTGACCGAGCGCGTGGGGCACGGTCGGCACCGCTGGGGAGACGTCCGCCCGGGTCACTCGGTGGGCGCGGACACCGCGTCGACGGGGTTCGTCGTGGCAGGCGGCGTGGTCGCCGGTGGGGTGGTCGCCGGTGGGGTCGTGGCGGGCGGGCCGGCCGCGGGCGGGTTCGTGGTCGGTGTCGCGATGGGCAGCGAGTCGGGTCCCTCGGCCGGCGGAACGATGGTGATGTCGTTGTTCGTGGCGATGATGTTGCCGTTGCCCGATACGTGGACGTTGGTCACGTCGCCCCCGACCGTGACGTTCCACCACTGCTGGCCGATGTCGCCGAAGCCGCCGTCGCTGAACTGCGAGCCGTCGATGGTCCCGCTGTTCGTCGCGCTGTTCGACCCGTTCCCCGCGGCCTCGGACCGGGCGAGGCCGTCGAGCCAGCGGGCTTCCTCGGCCGAGAGCACGGGCGTCAGCTCGCACGAGAGCGGGTCCGCGGCCGTGTCGACCGCCAGGGTCGCTGCCGCGGTCTGGGTCTCGACCACCTCGGGCTGCGCCAGCTGGCTCCCCACGAGCACGCCGACGAACATCGCCAACCCGACCCCTCCCATGGCCAACGCGAACAACTGGACGAGGGTGCGCTTCGAGATCGTCAACATGGTCTTCTCCTGGGAGGTGGACAGGCGTGGCACGCCGGCAGCCGGTGCCGCCGGCCCGAGTCTTGCCTGCGCCCCACCCCCTCGACAGGGATCATCGCCGTCCCGCGCCGCGCGCTCGCGACGGCCCCACCCTCGTCGCGCACCTCCGGGTGGGATCAGACCGGCGGGACGCACATCCAGCGGCGGCGTTCGAGCTCGGCGACCAACACGTCATCGGGCAGGGACGCGGCCAGCTCGGCTTGTTGCTCCGCGGCGCGCCGGGCCGCCAGGTCGTCGACGGCGGCCTGGCGATCCTCGGCGACGGTGTCGTCCTGGCCGGCTTCGAGCTTCTCGATGAGCGACGCGCACTGCTCACGGGTGAACTTCCCGGCGGCCTGGCGTTGATCGAGCCCGTAGGGGTGCCGTGCTTCCCTGAACGACGAGAAGCCGGCCTCCTCCAGCAGCTCGAGGGCACGGGCGACTTCGCGGGCGGGGGCCGGCGGCCCTGCCGATTGTCCGAACGCCATGGTTGCTCCTGCCGGGGTCGAAGTGCTCGGGTCGAAGTGCTCTGGTCGAAGTGCTCTGGTCGAAGTGCTCTGCTGAGATGACCGTGATCGGTTCGTCAGGCGGGTTCTATGCGGCCCACGACCGCCTTGAGGTACGCGCCGTGGGCGAAGCCGACCGGATGGTCGACGGGTTGGCGGAGGTGGACGGCATCGGCGAGGCGGACGCCTCGGCGCCACAGGGCATCGTCGACCGCGGCGTAGAAGCTCTCGGCGCTCACCCGGCTCGAGCACGAGGCCTGGACGAGCGTGCCCCGTGGGGCGAGCAGCGCCACGGCGAGCTGTGTGAGGCGGGCGTAGGCATCGAGCGCGCCGGGCACCTGGTCCTGACGCGACGCGAACGAGGGCGGATCGACGATGACGAGGTCGAAGGCGACCCGCCGCTCGGCGAGCTGCGCCATGACCTCGACGGCATCGCCCACCGTGGTCTCGTGGACGCAGTTGGCCACCGCGGGACGATCGCGGTTGCGTTCCATGTTCCGCTTCGCCGCCTCGATCGACGGCGCGCTGATGTCGACCGAGTGCACGAGCTCGGCGCCCCCGGCCGCGGCGTTGACCGAGAACCCGCCGGTGCTGGAGAACACGTCGAGGACGCGACGGCCGACCGAGCGCGATCGGACCTCCTTGCGGTTGTCGCGCTGGTCGAGGAAGAAGCCGGTCTTCTGGCCGTGGACGACGTCGGCCTCGAAGGCGAGGTCGCTCTCGCGGAACACGACCGGCCCGGCGGGCACGTCTCCGATGAGGGCCAGACCGTCGACCAGGCCCTCGCCCGGACCTGCACCGTCGCCCGTGGCCCGCGCCGCCTGACGACCGAGCCGCAGGACGAGGGACCGGGGCCCGACCAGGTCACCGATGATGTCGACGAGCAGCGGCAGGTGGGGGAACCACGCCGCGGTGTAGAGCTTGAGCACCCAGGTGTCGACGTAGCGGTCGAGGACGAGTCCGGGGAGGCCGTCGTTCTCGCCGTGGACGGCACGATAGGCATCGGTCTGCGAGGACGACGCCAGGTCGGCGCGGCGGTCGAGCGCGGCACCGATCCGTTGCGCGAAGAACGCCCGGTCGATCGGGGTCGGCTTGCCGACGTGGAGGACCTTCACCCGGATGGGGGACCCCGGGTCGTAGAGCCCGATGGCGAAGAACGCCCGCTCGTCGTCGAAGATGACGGCGAGGTCGCCGGCCTCGCCGCCCTGCTCGCCGGCGGGAGGCTTGACCGAGGTGATCGATGCGTCGAAGACCCAGGGGTGGCCGCCCCGGATCTGGCGGAGGGCGTCCTTGGTGACGCGCACCGCGACACGCCGTCGGACGCGCGCTTCAGGCGACGACCCTTCGGGTGACGGCGTGTCGGGTGACGGCGTGTCGGGTGACGGCTCGGTCGCAGGCATGGAGGTCAAGGTTCCCACACCGGTGTGACACCCCCGATCCCGGCGTTCTGGCTGGGAGAACCCGTCGTATGCGACGGGTTCTCCCAGCCAGTTCGCAAGAGCGGGCGCGACACGGGCGCGGGCACGGTACGGGCTCGAGGCAGTCGTGCCGTTGCGGCGGACCGCCGATCCGCTAGGGTTGCTCCCTTCGGCGTGCCACTTCCGGTACGTCCCGCTGAGCCGCCTTCCGCTCGACCGTGCAAACGGCAGCGCGACGCATCGTCAGCGGGCTTCAGCAATTGGAGAAAGAACATGGCGTCCCCCCGCCTCCAGACCACCCCCGCGCGCGACGACGGCGCGGCCGAACCCGTGGGTCCCACCCCGAGCTCCCCCAGGTCGGACTCACCCACCTTCGCCGACCTCGGCGTCGCACCGGAGCTGTGCTCCGCGCTCGCCGCGAACGGCATCACCGAACCCTTCCCCATCCAGGCGGCGACGCTGCCCGACAGCCTCGACGGCCGCGACGTCCTCGGGCGGGGCCGCACCGGCTCCGGCAAGACCCTCGGCTTCGTCCTCCCGATGCTCACGCGCTTCGCCGCGTCGCCGCGCAAGCGGCAGGCCCGCCGCCCCCGCGGGCTCATCCTCGCCCCCACCCGTGAGCTGGCCACCCAGATCCGCGAGGCCATCGACCCGCTCGCCAAGCCCCTCGGGATCCGGGCCACGACCATCTTCGGCGGCGTCTCCGCCGGTGCACAGATCGATGCGCTGCAGAAGGGCGTCGACATCGTCGTCGCCTGCCCCGGCCGCCTCGAAGACCTCATGGGCGGCGGCAACGTCCTGCTCGACCAGGTAGAGATCACCGTGCTCGACGAGGCCGACCACATGGCCGACCTGGGGTTCCTCCCCGGCGTGAAGCGCATCATGGACCGCACCCCGAAGGACGGGCAGCGCCTGCTGTTCTCCGCCACCCTCGACAAGGGCATCGACGTCCTCGTGCGGCGCTACCTCCACGACCCCATCACCCACAGCGTCGACTCCGAGCAGTCACCCGTCTCGACCATGGCGCACCACGTCCTGCACGTGAGGACCGACGACCGCCTGCCCGTGCTCGTCGACCTGACCTCGGCACCCGGGCGCACCATCGTCTTCGCCCGCACCAAGTACCGGGCCAAGTCGCTCACCAAGCAGCTCAACGCCAACGGCGTCCCCGCGGTCGAGATGCACGGGAACCTCGCCCAGAACGCCCGCACCCGCAACCTCGCCGCGTTCTCGTCCGGCAAGGCCGCCGTGCTCGTCGCCACCGACATCGCGGCGCGCGGCATCCACGTCGACGACGTCTCGCTCGTCATCCATGCCGACCCGCCGGTCGAGCACAAGGCCTACCTGCACCGATCGGGCCGCACGGCCCGGGCCGGCAACGACGGCACGGTCATCACCATCGCGGTCGAGGGTCAGCGCAAAGAGGTCATCCAGCTCGCCCGCAAGGCCGGCATCAAGCCGACGCACACCGATGTGGACCCCAAGCACCCGCTGCTCGAGGAGCTCGTCCCCGGCCAGCGCCTGCGCAAGGACCGAGGCGAGGTCGAGGCCGCGCTCGCTTCCACCCGGCCCGAGCAGCCTGCCCAGCAGCGACGCAAGAAGCCGGCGCGCAGCAACGACCAGCGCGCCTCGGGTGGGCCCTCCGAGCGCCCGGCCGGTAGCCGCAACGGCAGGCCCGGCCAGGCCAAGAGCAGCGGCAAGGCCAAGAGCAGTCGACCCAAGGGCCACGGCCAGGGCGGCGGCAACGGCTCGAAGCCGGCCACCGCCGGATCGGGCCGGCCATCGGCCCCGCGGCGCAACCGCCCCAAGCGCGCCGGCCAGCCCGCTCGCTGATCGACGATCAAGGCTCCGAGGGCGCTCCGTCCTCGGAGCCGAAGCCCAGCACCAGGTCCTACCTCGTGGCTACTCTCACGCCACTCTGCCGCTACTGGTGGAGGGACGAGGGCAGCCAGCGAGCCTGCCCAGGGGAGGGGACCGATGTCCGGCGACAGAACTGACCTTTTCGAACAGGCCGATCCGGCCGCGAGCCGCAGGACGACACTCCGGCGCAGCATGTTGACCGCTGGGGTGGCCGTGCCTGCCGCCCTCGCGCTCGACGCCGCACTCAACGCCGTACCCGCGGGAGCGGACCCGACGGTGCAAGCATCCGAGGTCGAGCTCGACCCGTGCCCGTTGGTCAACGTCACGTCGACCAACGTGCAGGGTGGCATCGCGGAGCTCGACAACGAGGTGACGCTGGCGGCGACCAACGCCAACAACGCGTCGGTCGACCTCACCGCAGGCATCGGTGCCGATGTGCTCGCGAGTCCGGGTAACCCTCCAATCGTTCCACCCACTCTGGTCCTGTCGGCCGCGAGGTCGTTCGTCCCGTCACTCGGGATGGTCACCGGAGAGACGACCGAACCGTTCAGCCCCATAGCCGGGAAACTGCTCTTGCCCGACTTGACGGCCGCCGTCGTGGATCTCTCGTTCGCGGTGCTCGGTGATGTTCCGTTCACCGTCGAGCTCGTCGACCAAGACGACGAACCACTCGTCGAGTTCTCCATCGCCAACGACGAGTACACAGCCATCCAGATCCGGAACCTGAGCAGGAGCACTGAGTTCCTCGAAACGGATCTGCTCACCGGCACGATTTCGGCAGCATCCCAGTCGGGGGCGAGCGACATGCCCCCCTATCCACTCCTCAAGAGCACGGTCGTCACGGCTATCGGGCTCGTCATCACCCCGAGCACGGCCCCGTTCATGCAGGTGGCCTCGACCCGGTTGTGGGGCTCGGCTTCGAAATCGGTGGAGAGCGTTGCATGACCCTTGTCAGGCTCCCTGACTCCTCCCGCCCCCACACGGTCTTCACCGGGCAGTCGATGTGCTGGACGTACGACCCCTGGCCGGAACCAACGGACCTCAGGAACATCGAGCTCGGCATGATGACCTGCCACCCGATCGGGATGCGCTGGCGCACGATCGCCATCCCAGGGCACGGCTGGAAGAAGCTCATGGCCATCGACGAGTTCATGTCCGGGCTCGCCACCCAGCCGCGCCGGGATCGTCTCGACATCATCGTGATGAACGGCGGACAGTCCGACGTCGGAGCCGTCACGTACGGGGGCAGCAGCCTGACGGGCGAGGAGGCCTACGACCGCGCCACGGAGATGTCGACGAGGCTCCGCAGCATGGGCTACGACAAGATCGTCGGGGTGACCTGGCCAGCGGTTGACCCCAACCTGTTGGAAGACCCAACCGAGGAGCAATGGGACATAGCGGTGAACCTCTACCGAGACGATCCCGAAGGCGCCTTCGATGCCATCGCTCTCGCCCACCTCGTGTTGCACGACAACACGGACCCGATCCTCTACAACCCAGATGATCACGGGCACCTGACCGTTGCCGGGACGAACGTGCTCGCCGACACGATCCGCCCCGTCATCGTCGACCTTCTCGACCCGTAACCGGTCGCCACCGAGGCGAACCCCGGGAGTTCCCGAAGGGCCTGTGGTTCGGCCATCGACCGCGAGAACTACGCCGTGCTGACCAAGCTGCAGAGCTCAGACCTCGTCGGGCTCGTCGCCCTCGGGGAGCTCGAGGAGCCCCGTCGCCGCGGCGAGGGCCTCGGCCCGTTTGCTTGCCCGGCTCACGATGAGGGCGATGTTCTGCAGGGCGGTGTGGTCCTGGCCGGCGAGGGGCGGATCGCCGAGGGAGCGCACGAGCGCGGTGGGGTCGGAGACCGGCCTGATCGGCTCGAGGTCCGACAGCGGCGGCACGGGACGCCACAGGTCGACGGGCTTCTGCTTCTGGTTGCCCCGACGACGGCTCTGGCTCTTGCGACGGTTCCCGCTCATGCGTCCTCCTCGGTGAGCAGCGTCTCGGCCTTGAGCCCGAGCGCGGTGCGCAGCTGCTCGGCGTTGAGGTCCGACAACGAGCTCGACTTGGGCAGCACGACGTCGGCGATGTGGCGCTTGCCCTGCACGACCTCTTCGACGCGCTCGTCGATGGTCCCGGGGCACACGAGGCGGTGCGACACCACGGTCTTGGTCTGCCCGATGCGCCAGGCGCGGTCGCGGGCCTGGTCCTCGACGGCCGGGTTCCACCAGCGGTCGTAGAGCACGACGTGGTTGGCCGCCGTGAGGTTGAGGCCGGTCCCGCCCGCCTTGAGCGACAGCACGAGCGCGCCCGCGCCCTCGGTCGCCTCGAAGTCGGCCACGAGCTTGTCGCGCGCGCCGCGGGCGAGGCTGCCGTCGTAGCACGAGATGGGCTTGCCGGTGATCTCGGTGAGGTGATCGGCCAGGCGGCGGCCCCACTGGGCGAAGTGGGTGAAGATCAGGATCTTCTCCTCGGCGGCGAACACCGACTCGACGATCTCCTCCAACCGGGAGAGCTTGCCCGAGCGGCCGGCCAGGGGACGACCGTCGTCCTCGTAGGCCGCGGGGTGGTTGCAGATCTGCTTGAGCGCGGTGATCGCGGCCAGGATCGCCCCCTGGCGGGGCTCGGCCGTGTCGTCGTTCTGCTCGACGAGGAGCCTGTCGAGCACGGCCTGGTAGAGCCCGATCTGCTCGGGGGTCATGGTGCAGTGGTCGAGCTCGTCGATGTGGTCGGGCAGCTCGGCGGCGACCACCGGCTCCTTCTTGGTGCGCCGGAACAGCAGGATGCCGTTGAGTGCCCGCAGCGCGGCCTCGCCCTCCCCCGAACCGGACATCTGCGCGATGAAGGCGGGACGGGTCCCGACGAGGCCCGGGTTGGTGAAGTCGAGGATGGACCACAGGTCGCCGAGCCCGTTCTCGATCGGGGTGCCGGTCAACGCGATCTTCGTGCGGGCCGGGATGCGGCGCAGCTGCTGGGCCGTCTCGTTGGCCGGGTTCTTGATGGCCTGGGCCTCGTCGAGGACCATGCGGTTCCACGACAGCTTCGTGAGCGCATCGACGTCGCGCACCGCCGTGCTGTAGGTGGTGATGACCACGTCGGCGCGAGCCACCTCGCCGGCGAGCTGGTCGGCCGACGCGCGGGACGCGCCGTGGTGGATGACGACCCGGAGATCCGGCGCGAACCTCGCCGCCTCCGAGGCCCAATTGCCCACCACCGCGGGCGGGGCGACGACGAGCGTGGGACCGTCGTCGGCGGTGCGGGCCATCTGGGCGAGGACCGTCGGGGTCTTGCCCAGGCCCATGTCGAGGGCGAGGCAGCCGCCGAGGTCGGCACCGTCGAGGAAGCCGAGCCAACCGAGCGCCTCGGACTGGTAGCCGCGCAGCTCGCCCTCGAACTGCGGCGGGGTGGCGACCGCTTCGGCGGGGACGGCCTTGGCCTTCTCGAGCAGCTCGGCGGCCCAGCCGCCACCCTGGACGTCGAGGGCGCTGCCGAGGGGTGAACCCTCCAGGCCGATGGCGTGGCGGAGGATCTCCGCACCCGTCATCTGCTTCTTGGCGGCGCGCTCGGCCAGCGCCGCGGCGGCCTCCTTGAGGTCGACGTGGTCGAGCTCGACCCACCGGCCCCGCGACTTCACGAGCGGGCGGGCCTCGGCTGCCAGCCGGAGGATCTCGGCCGCGGTGAGCTCGACGTCGTCGAACACCGCCGACCAGCGGACGTTGCTCAGCTGGTGGGCGCCGACGACCGAGTCGCCCGTGGGTTCGGTGAACAGGCGCAGCGCACCCGACGGCTTGCGGCGTGACAGTGCGGGGGCCCGGACCTCGAAGCCGGCGCCCTCGAGCGTGGGACCGACCACGGTCATGAACTCCCAGGCCTCGTCCTGGCTCAGGTACACCTGGCCCCGGCGCAGACCACCGGGCCGCTTCAGCACGTCGTAGATGCGCTCGAGGCGGGTCATCTCGTCGGCGAGCGGCTGGGTCGACTTGCTCGACGCGATCGCCACCTCGATGGGCTGGAGGACGTCCTCGGCGTCGCGCCCGAGCACCGCGAGGTACCAGGCATCGCCCTTGTCCGGCGGGTCGAGCTGCACGACGAGCTTGGTCCGGGCCAGCCCCGTGACGGGACGGGCCCACCGGTTGATGCGCTTGGAGACCTCGGCGCCGACCGCGATGGGGGCCTCGAAGTGCGAGCCGTCGAGGCGGGTCATCACGGCGTCGGCGACCGTCGAGGTGGTGCGGGTGACGGGCGGCGGCGCGGGCAGGTCTCCGAACTCGACGCTCTTGACGATGGCGTCGACGACGGTGCCCAGCACATCGAGCACGACCGCCTTGGCATCGGCCTTGGCGATGACGGTGACCGGGGCGGGCATGGCACCGGCGAACTCGGCGACGGCGTCCTCGTCCACGAGGGCGGGCATCCACTTGACCGACAGCGAGAGGTTCTTGCCGTCGGGGCGCTTGCCGCTGTGCACCGTGGGGACGATCGCCCCCCGGGCGACGAGCCGGACGGCGAGCACCGAGACGCGGGCGAGCCACACGACGCTGGAGCCGACGCCGTCACCCCCGAGGCCACCGGCCACCGCGGCCAGCCAGCCGAGCGCCTGCTCGATGGGGATGGACAGAGCCGCGGCGCGTCCGCCGGTGGGGAGCTGGAGGTCGTTGTGCAGGCTCCACCCCACCTCGGGACCGCCGACGGCTTCGAGGCGGGTGGCGAGCTCGTCGTTGTCGGCGGGGGCGGTGGCCGGGCCGGCGGCCCACACCACGAGCTTGCCCGCGGCCCACGACGCCTGGAGCCGGACCTCGCCCGTGGGGTCGGCGGCCGCGACCAGCGGGGCAGAGCCGTTGGAGCGCAGCAGCAGGTCGTAGGCCGCTTCGAGACGCCCCAACGACTCCTCGAAGTCGGCGACGACCTGGTCGCGCTCGGGGGTGCTCAGCGCGCGCACCGCCTCGAGCCGTTCGTCGTAGTCGTCGATGAGGTCCTCGAGGGCGCGACGGGAGACCTCGGGGTCGGCTTCGATCAGTGCGAGGTGCTCCGCTGTTGCCGTTCCCTCGGCCGCTGCCCAGACAGCGTCCTCGAGGAGCCGTGTGCCGTTGTCCATGTGTGCTCGGCGCTCCTCGCGCCATGCCCCCACGTGATGCACGAGGAGGTCACCGCAATACCCACTTCTGCAGGACGAGCTGCAGGCCGGCATCTCGGTGCAGGTCGTCTTGCCGACCTGCACCACCGCCCCGGGCGGGACGCCGACCCGGCCAGACTACCGGCCCATCCGCCCGACGCCAATGCGACCCACGTCACGGGCGCGCCGGCGACGGCAACTCGTGCGGGCCGTTGGAATTGCGGTCCGAGGTCGCCCCGGCCCGAGGTCGCCCCGGTCCGAGGCCGCCCCGGTCCGAGGTCAGATCGTGGTCAGGTCGCGTACTTGTGGAGGAAGGCCGCCATGGCCTGGCGCGACACCGGCGCCGAGGGGCGGAACGTGCCATCCGCGTAGCCCGTCGAGATGCGCTCCGATGCCAGCCACCGGATGGCGTCGTGGAACGGATGGTTCGTCGGCACGTCGGAGAAGCGAGGTGCGTTGGCCGGCACGGAGGGCCGGCCGGCGAGCTGGTACAGGAACGACGCGATGGCCTGACGGGTCAGCGTCGCGGTGGGACGGAACGTTCCGCCGGCGTAGCCGCTCGTGATGCCCTTGCCCGCCATCCACCGGATGGCCGTGCGGAACGTGTGGCCCACCGGGACGTCGCTGAAGTTCGGGGCGCCCGCGGGCACGCCGGGTGAGCCCTGCATCTTGTGGAGGAACGACGCCGCAGCCTGGCGGGTCAGCGTCGCAGTGGGACGGAACGAGCCGTCGGCGTAGCCGGTGCCGGTCCCGGAGTTGATCATCCACTTGATGTCGCCGCAGAACGGGCTGTTGACGCGCACGTCCTTGATCGTGATGAGGCAGGCCTTCGGGATGATGGTGCCGTTGGCGAAGCCGAGCGCAGCCGACTTGGCCAGGCCGTTCTGGTCACCCATCTGGTACGAGCCGATGGCGTCGTAGTCGAGGTAGGACCGCATGACCTGGTGCTTGCCCTGGTAGTTGCCGTCGAAGTGGTCGAGCCCCGCGGCGTGGCCCAGCTCGTGGAGGATCGTCTCCTTCAACAGCGCCGGTGGCTCGTTGAGCAGCGACGGGCTGATCCACACCGTGGCGGCGCTGATCTCCCAGTACGTCCCCGTCGGATCCGGCCAGTAGTAGGTGACGGCACATCCGATGGCACCATCGCCGCACGCGTTGCCCGAGTTGAGCGAGACCGTGATCGTGTACAGCAGCAGGTCCGGATCCGAGAGCCTGGAGCCCATGGCGTAGTCGCCGCCGGTGGCGGCGCTCAGCTGGATCGCGGACTGGGTGACCGGTGCGGTGAGCTTGGCCCACTGGGCGTGATCGCCCACGAGGCGCACCGAGTAGCGCGAGGCTGCTCCCACGGCGTCGCCGCCGGCGCGGCTCTCCGACCCCTGCAGGATGTAGCCGTTGGCGGCCGCGGCGGGATCCCGCTCGAGCGCCGCGGGGCCCAACGACGACGGCTCGTCCACCGGACCGTCCGGGGTCCAGAAGACCCGCTGGTGGTCACCGGTGAGATCGGCACCCCCGGCGGGCACGACGTCAGATGTGCCACCGGGTTCGGCCGTGACCGGTGCCGCCACCAGCGCCGGGACGACCAGCACCGCCGCGACGACACCGACGAGCGCGCAACGCCACCGCCGACCACCCGATCGAGGTCGCTCCCCCCGGCGGGATCGCTCCGTCACCTCTGTCGCCTCTGTCGCCTCAACCGATCCCGCCAACTCCACCGTTTCCGCCATACCGATCTCCTTGTTCATCGTGCAGGTGTGCACCAGATGTAGGACGTTACTTCTACCATGGCCGCTGCCGTCCACCCGGTCGTCTTCGCATCGCGACCACGTCGGGGCACTCGGCACCTCGCGTCACCCACCGGCGAGCCCGACCACCACGGCGGACCCCGCGGCGCGGACCTCGTTGAGCAGGTCGTCGCGATCGGGTGCCAGGTCGGCGCACCGTGCGAGGCAGGCCGCGGCCAGCAGCCCCAGGGCGACGCGCTCGATCTCGCGGCGCGGCGAGGGCTCCATGTCCTCGGTGCCGGCCACGAGGTACGGGAACGCGCCCCCCACCTCGTCCAGGGGGAGCTCGACCGGATGGGACGCCAGCACCCGGCTGCGCTCGACGAGCAGGACCGCCCGGCTCTCCACCGCGTCGGCACCGACCAGCGCCGACGCGACCAGCGTCCACAGGACGCCGGCCTCCTCGCCGGCGCGGCGATCGAGGTCGCCTTCCCACGGGATCGACAGCACCTCACCGATCGCGCTGACCTCCTCGGGCCCGAGGTCCCACCCGGCGAGCGATCCGATGTCGCCGAGCTCGATGGCCTCGCCGTCGAACCCCGCGGCGTGCAGCCCGAGCCGCGCGGCCGAGCCCACCGCCCAGTCGAGGACGGCATCGGCCGCGGTCGGCGCGGGGATCGGCGCGAGCCGGGCCCGCAACCCGAGCGGGTCGGTCCCGCGCACGTGGAGCGCATCGACGAGGCTCACGAGCGCCGTGGCCCGCGACCGCTCCCCCGGCTCGACCGCGGTGCCCGAACCATCGGCCGTGAAGCACCACAGCGAGCCGTCGGCGAGCACGGCGTAGGCGCGCGCCAAGTCGGGGTCGGGCAGGGGCGGTGCGTGATCGTGGCGACGGGCGAGATGGATCCGCGCCGAGAACGGCGGGCCCGAGATCGAGCCGACATCGATGCCGTCGTGGCCGACGACCAGCTCGAACCGTCCGACCTGCAGCTCGAACCGATCGTCGTAGGCGGTGCGGGGTCGAACCGGGGTGGCGTCGGGGCGCTCGCCGGCGTGGGTGTCGAGCACGCGCTCGCCGACCACCTCGCCGAGATCGAGGTCGATGACCAGGTGCCGGTACCCGACCAGGTAGTGGATCTCGTCTCCGTCGATGCGGATCAGGGACGGTCGATCGCCCGGCACCTCCATCTCCCACAGCTCGAACCCGGTGTCGCACTCCACCAGGGCCAGCCGTCCGGGCCCCGCCAGCAACAGCACGCCGTCGTCGACCACCACCGGACGGAGATCGCCCACGGTCCGGGTCCACAGCGCCCCGAAGCCCAGGTCGTCGACCTCCTGCTCGTCACCATCGGGGGGATCGCCCCCCACGGACCCCTCCCCCGAAGCAACCACGAGGCGACCGTACCTCACACCTCGCCCCCGACGACCGGCCGGTACGGCTGGCCGAGCGCGTCGGCGGGCGGGCCCGCGGCGCGCTTGTGAGCAAACGTTTACTTCTACACTGCTCGGGTGTGGAGGATCCACGCCCATCTCCGAGTCCCGAGGGGGAACCATGAGCCTGACCCCGATGCGCATCGACGGTCGACCCGTCACCGCCGCCGACGAGACCGTCGTCCGGTCCCCCTTCGACCGACGAGAGGTCGGCCGGGTGCCCACCGGAGGTGCCGAGGACGTCGACGCCGCGGTGGCCGTGGCGGTCGAGCGCCACCGAGGTGGTGCGCTCCCCACCCACCAGCGCGCCGAGATCCTCGATGCCGCGGCGGTCGCGCTCGTCAGCCGCCACGAAGAGCTCGCCCAGTCGATCAGCGCCGAGTCCGCCAAGCCGATCAGGACAGCTCGGGTCGAGGCAGCCCGCGCCGTCGACACGTTCCGGTTCGCCGCGGCCGCCGCACGGACCTTCACCGGCGAGATGGTTCCGCTCGACGCATCGGTCCCCGGCGAGGGCCACCTCGGCTTCACGCTCCGGGTCCCCATCGGGGTCGTCGCCGCCATCAGCCCGTTCAACTTCCCGCTCAACCTGGTGGCGCACAAGGTCGCGCCGGCCATCGCCACGGGATGTCCCGTGGTGCTCAAGCCGGCGTCGGCCACACCGCTGACCGCCCTGTTGCTGGCCGACATCCTGGAGGACGACGCGGGACTTCCGCCCGGCTGGCTCAACGTCGTCACGGTTCCCGGGCGGGTGGCCGATCGGCTCGTCATGCACGATGCCGTCAAGCTCATCACCTTCACCGGCTCACCTTCGGTCGGGTGGGACATCCGGTCCCGCGCACCGCACAAGCGGGTCGGCCTCGAGCTGGGGAACAACGCGCCGGTGATCATCGAACCCGGCGCCGATGTGCACGACGTCGCCCGACGCATCTCTGTCGCCGGCTACTCGTTCGCCGGTCAGAGCTGCATCTCGGTGCAGCGGGTCTACGTGCACGACACGGTCGCCGACGCGTTCCTCGACGCGCTCACCGCAGAGGTCGACACCCTCGTCGTGGGCGATCCGGCCGACGCCGGGACCGACGTCAGCTCGCTCATCAGCACCGCGGAGACCGAACGGGTCGAGTCCAGCGTCGACCAGGCCGTCGGTCAGGGAGCGACGGTCCTCGTGGGAGGCGGGCGCACCGCTGACGGCGTGTACCGCCCGACCGTCATCACCGACGTCACCCCCGAGATGGACGTGTGCGCCAACGAGATCTTCGGTCCCGTCGTCGGCGTGCAGCGCTACTCGGACGTCGCGGACGCCTTCGCCCTCGCCAACGACACCCGCTACGGCCTCCAGGCCGGCATCTTCACGCCGAGCATCGACACCGCCATCGACGCCATCCGCACCCTCGACTTCGGAGGTGTGGTCGTCAACGAGGTCCCCACCTGGCGTGCCGACCAGATGCCCTATGGCGGCATCCGTGACTCGGGCAACACCAAGGAGGGGCCGGGCTGGGCCGTACGGGAGATGACCGAGGAGCGCATGGTCGTCATCCAGCGCTGACGATCGTCGACCCGAAGGGGCCGAGACCCGCTGACAGGCACCAGCATCGCCGGGCCCTCGAGGCGGGGCCGAACGAGGAGCACGACCCGCGGAGGTTCGCGCTTCCCCCCACGGCGCGACAGGCGCATACTCGAAACGCCGATCGGGGGAACGGCCTGACGTCCCCTGCCGTTCGGCGGTAGGAGGTCGTCACATGGGCATCAGCCCCTTCCCCGTCCACCACGACGAGCCCGATCTCGTCGTCCTGGCGACGCTGATCGAGCTCGCCCGCCAGATCCACGGCGAGGTCGTGCAGATCTCCGAGGACACCTGGGCGATCCACGGGTTCATCCCCTACGACGGCGACATCATCGTCGCCGAGTTCCACGAGCGAGCCCTCGCGGACGAGCTCCTCCAGTTGATCCCATCGGACGCGACCGCGTCCGACTCCACCCACGGCCAGCCCGCCATCTGAGACCGGCCGACCTGAGACCGGCAGACCTGCGACCAGGCATCGTCGGAAAGACGTGTTGCCGGCTCAGAAGAACGTGTCGCAGAACGGGAGGCGCTCGCTGCGGAACATCGCGTCGGCCAGCCGACCGGCGGCGGGATCGGACAGCCCGATCCGGCCCGCCCTCGCCAGCTCGGTGACCGACACGCCCCCGAGGTAGAGCGCGCCCAGATCCGCCACGTCGAGCTGGAGGTCCGCCTCTCGCGAGGGGGCGGACCCCAGGCGGTGGCACGAACCCACACCATCGCGCACCTCCAGCCGGTACCACCCCGCGGTCTCGGGACGGAACTGGTCGGCGAGCACGAAGGTGAGCGTTCCGTCTGCGAGGTACCGGCGAGCCGCGAGCGCACCCTCGACGTCGACGAGCCGAAGCCACAGGAAGTCGCCGACCGCGGTTGTGCGGAGCGCCCGCGGATCGGCGAGCCGCCAGCCGACCGCCTCGTCGACCGCCACGACCGGCGCCACGACCGATGTCGCCATGTCATGGTCGAGGCACAGCTTCCACAACGCGGCCGACGTCTCGGGGTGCACCGCGTGGAGCTCGCGTATCGAGAGCCGCTTCGTCAGCGCGCCGTCGGTCTCCTCGAGCTCGAACACGACGTACCCGCCGTGATCGTCGATCCCGGGCACCGGCTCGGCGATCACGAACCAGAGCGCACCGCCGCCCTTCCAGTTGCGGTTCGGCCCCACCGTGATGCGCCACCACGCGTCGGACCGGGCGATCGCGCCGGGGATCTGGCGACGCCACGCGTCGTGGATCGGGGCGAGGACGGCCGGGGCGTCGTCCCGTTCGACGAAGCGGAGCGTCCGCTCGGCGGGTGGCCGGTCGAAGGCCACCGGTCGTCGGGTGTCGATCTCGTATCGGGCGTGGCGCGTCGCCACGCCGTAGCCGAACCGACCGTAGATCGATGCCTGCGAGGCCATGAGCACCGCTCCGACCTCACCACGTTCGGCGACGTCGTCGAGCTGACGGCGCATCATCTCGCGCAGGATCCCCCGACGGCGATGGGTGACCGCGACCGTGACCCCTGACGCACCCCCGACAGGGACCGTGGCACCGCCGGGCACGGTCAGCTCGAAGCTGAAGGCCGTGCACGTGCCGATGGCCTGGGTGGGCCGAACCCGGTCGACGACCATGAACGACCGGTCGACCTCGGCCACGGTGCGCTCGAGGTCGATCTGGGCCTGCGACGCGATGTCGCCGAACCCGGCCGACTCCGCCCGGTGGTAGACGGGGAAGTCGACCGGTTCGACAGCACGGAGCTCGAAGGTCATCGGGGCCACACGGTAGGGCGTCGGTGCGATGCCCTCCATGCGGTTCCCATCGCAGTCAGTCGAAGTCGATGTCGGGGCAGGTCGCCTCGAAGTACGCCTCGGTGCGTTCCTGCGCCGCGGTGACCTCGGGGCTGTCCAGGACCGCGGACGCCGCGAGGAACGCCGCCTGCTGCTCGGGTGTCGTGTTGGCGAGGTTGTCGATGTCCACACCGGCGATCGCCTCGGCGAACTGGGCGTAGGCGACCTTGAGGACCGCGATGTCAGCGTCGTACTCGGACGGGAGGTAGCTGTCCATCAGGTCCACCGCGGCGATCACCGCCTCGGCGAACTGCTCGCCGTCGATGCCCTCCATCTCTCCCAACGACCCACCGAGCTCCTCGATCTCGGCCTGTGTCGGGCAGTCCCCCGAGGACCCACCGCCGGAGGTGGTCGTCGTCGTCGTGGAGTCCCGCTCCTCGGACCACACGATGTCGGGGCACTCCTCCCGGAAGTACTCCTTGAGGGCATCCTGGGCCTCTTCGACCTCGTCGCTGGTCATGAGGTCCCGGGCCTCCTCGAAATCGGCCCGCTCGGATGGGCTGAGCTGCTCCTCGGTGAGGTTCGGGTCGAGGCCCTCGAACAGACCGGCCGCCTCGACCGCCGCGTCACGGACCGTCTCGAAGGCGGTCTGCAACTCGGCGGGCACGTACTCGCCCATCGCCTCGTAGGCACCCTCGACATCGGCTTCATCGTCCGTGCCGACCTTGTCGAACTCGCCGTTGACGCTGTCGACGACGAACTGGGTGGGACAGACCACCTCGGATGCCGTCGTGTCCGACCTGTCGGACGTGGTCGCGCTCGACTCGACCTCCTCGGGTGAGTCGCTCGATGAGCAGCCGACCACACCCAAGACGATGGTGACCGAGGCGGCGGCGAGAACCGGCTTCAAACGCATGGCGGACTTCCTTGCTCGAACTCGTCGTTCGGGTCGTTGTGCTCCGTCGATGCGACGGTGGTTCGGTGGTTCGGTGGTTCGGTGGTGGACGGTAGGTGGCGATGAGGCAGCGGCAGCTGATCACCGATGTTGCGCGCGGCGCGCCTCGTCAGGGCTGACAGGAATCGAAGTACACCTCGAGGTTCTCCATGGCCGCGGTCACCTCAGGGGAATCGAGCTTCTCCGCCGCACGTTGCGCCTCGCTGCCCAGGATTCCACCCTCGCTGAGCGCCGCACCGAAATCCTCGAAGGCGTCGGCCACGGTCGCCATGTCGTCGCGGAGATCCTCCGGGACGTCGTCGCGCAGCCGATCAGCCTGCTGTTGGAGCTCCTCGAGCTGCTCCTCGGTGGCGCCTCCCATGAAACCGAGGCTCGACGCGAGCAGCGAGCTGTAGAGGATGTAGGCCTCACCGCAGTCGCCCAGCAGGTCGGTGACGCCGTCGATGGACCCCGAGTCGCCCGACCCGGCGCGGTCGGACCCCGAATCGGAACCGGCGCCGCGGGAGGTCTCCTCGGTGGTCGTGGACCGCTGGGTCTGCTCTGTGGACTCCGACGAGCTCTCGTCGGAGCCGGAGTCCTTCTTGGAGCAGCTCGCGAGCGAACCCACGAGCAGGGCAACGACGAAGACCGCGGCGATCGAGCGGGTGCGCATGGCGATGTCCTCCCGTCAGCGGATCCCCACGACGGAGACCTGACGGCCTGACGCTACCAGTCGCCATCGGGCGCGACCGGCCCGAACGGCGACGACCGCGGCGATCAGGCGGTCGCGGCGCGGCGAGCCTCGAGCAGGCTGTTGACGGCCCGACCGTCGGCCTGGCCCTTGGTCGCCTTCATGACCTCACCCGTGAAGAAGCCGATGAGCTTCTTGCGACGCTTGTCGTCGGGATCGAGCGCCACGAACTCGGACCACGGATCGGGGTTGGCCGCGATCACGGCGTCGAGCACGCCTTCGAGCGCCCCGCTGTCCATGGCCTCGAAGCCCCGCTCGACCGCGATGTCGCGCGGGCCCTTGCCCGTCTCGACCATGTCGGCCAGGACCTGCTTGGCCTGCGTGGCCGTGAGGTCGCCGGCAACCTCCATGGCGGTGAGCTCGGCAAGCGCCGCGGGGGCGAGCCCGGAGGCACCGTCCACCGCGAGGTTGTGCTCGATGTGGGTGAGGACCCGCTGCGGGTCGCCACCGGCGTCGATGGCGGCGAGGGCGAGCCCGTCGAGGTCGCGCAGCACGGCGATGGCGACGGCCTCGTCGGACCCACCGGAGCGATCGCGCAGGCCGGCGCGGCGAGCGGCAGGCATCGGCGGCAGTGCGGCGTCGACCGCCGCGATCCACTCGACACCCGGGTCGAGCGGGACGAGGTCGGGTTCGGGGAAGTAGCGGTAGTCGTCGGCCTCTTCCTTCGACCGGCCGGGACGGGTCCGACCGCCCTCCTCGTCCCAGTGACGGGTCTCCTGCCTGACGCGCTCACCGCTCTCGATCAGGTCGACCTGACGCCGGGACTCGTAGTCGATCGCCTTGCCGAGCGAGCGCGTGGAGTTGAGGTTCTTGATCTCGCAGCGCGTGCCGAGCTCGGTGGCGCCCCGGGGGCGCACCGACACGTTGGCGTCGACGCGCATGGAGCCCTCCTCCATCTTGGCGTCGCTCGCCCCGGTGGCGAGGAGGATGGCTCGCAGCTCGTCGACGTAGGCCTTGGCGTGCTCGGCCGAACCGATGTCGGGGCGCCCGACGATCTCCACCAGCGGGACGCCGGCGCGGTTGTAGTCGATGAGCGAGTAGCCCGCGTCGTGGATGCGACCGCCCGAGCCGCCCAGATGGGAGTTCTTGCCGGTGTCCTCCTCGATGTGGGCCCGCTCGATGCCGAGGACGGTGCCGTCGGGCAGCTCGAGGTGGCCGTCGACGTTGATCGGACGGTCGAACTGGGTGACCTGGTAGTCCTTCGGCATGTCCGGGTAGAAGTAGTTCTTCCGGGCGAAGACCGACGGCTCGACCGAGCACCCGAGAGCACGCCCGAGCCGCATCGACAGCTCGACCACCTCGCGGTTGAGCACGGGCAGCGAACCCGGCAGGCCCGTGCACACCGGGCAGATGTTGGTGTTGGGCTCGGAGCCGAAGGCGTTCGGGCACGAGCAGAACAGCTTGGTGGCCGTCGCCAGCTCGCAGTGGACCTCGAGCCCGATGACGAGCTCCCACTCGTCGCCCGTGGTCGGACTGACGACGATGTCGCCGCTCGCGCCGGGCACCGGTGTCGTGGCGTCGCTCACGAGCGGACCTCCCCGAGGGGCGTGGACGTCGACGTCGGCGCACCGCCCATGGCGGCCTCGAGCACGGCGGCGGCGCGGAACATGGTGGCCTCCTGCAGTGCGGGGGCGAGGATCTGCACCCCGACGGGGAGCCCGTCGTCGCCCGTGCCGAACGGCACCGACATGGCCGGGTGCCCGGCGAGGTTGGTGGGGATCGTGCACACGTCGGAGAGGTACATGGTGAGCGGATCCTCGGTCTTGTCGCCGACGGGGAAGGCCGTGGTCGGCGACGTGGGCGACAGGAGCAGGTCGAACTGCTCGTAGGCAGCGGCGAGGTCGTCGGCGATCAGGGTGCGGACCTTGAGCGCCTTGCCGTAGTAGGCGTCGTAGTAGCCCGCCGACAGGGCGTAGGTGCCCAACATGATGCGGCGCTTCACCTCGGCGCCGAAGCCCTCGGACCGGGTGGCCTCCATCATCTCGCCCGTGGTGGGCCCATCGACCCGCAGGCCGTAGCGCACGCCGTCGTAGCGCGACAGGTTGCTGGACGCCTCGGCCGGTGCGATCAGGTAGTACGCCGAGAGCCCGTAGGTGACGGCGGGAACCGACGCCTGGCCCACCTGGGCGCCGGCCGCCTCGAGCGCCTCGGCCGCCGCGGTGACCCGGGCCTGGACGTCGGCGCTGATGCCCTCGCCGGTGAGCTCGGCGACGAGGCCGATGCGCAGCCCCTGGACGCCGTCGTGCAGCGACGGGCTCAGCGGGCGCTGGGCTTCGGGGATGGAGGTGGAGTCGCGGGGATCGTGCCCGCCGATGACCTCGAGCAGCAGTGCCGCGTCGGACACGTTGGTGGCGAACGGGCCGACCTGGTCGAGCGACGAGGCGAACGCGACGAGCCCGTAGCGCGAGACGGACCCGTAGGTGGGCTTGACGCCGACGACACCGCAGAGCGCGGCTGGCTGGCGGATCGACCCACCGGTGTCGGAGCCGAGCGACAACGGCGCGAACCCGGCGGCGACCGCCGCCGCGCTGCCCCCCGACGATCCCCCGGGGACCCGGGTGGTGTCGTGCGGGTTGCGGGTGGGACCGAACGCCGAGTTCTCGGTGGAGCTGCCCATGGCGAACTCGTCGAGGTTGGTCTTGCCGACGATGACGGCGCCGGCGTCCACGATCCGCTCGATGACCGTGGCGTCGTACGGCGGACACCAGCCGTCGAGGATCTTCGACGAGCACGTCGTGGGGGTGCCACGGGTGCAGAGGTTGTCCTTGACCGCGATCGGGACACCGGCCAGCAGGCCGAGGTCGGTCCCGCCCGCGATCGCGGCGTCGAGCTCGTCGGCGCGGGCTCGGGCCTCGTCGGCCATGACCAGGTTGAACGCGTTGATCTCGCCCTCGCGCACGTCGATGGCCGAGAGGTGCGATTCGAGGACCTCGCGCGCGGTGCGACGGCCGTTGCGCACGTCCTCCGCGATCCCGCGTGCGGACCCGGGGCTCGGCACCAACGGTGAGCTGGGGGTCCCCGGCTCGCCGGTCACGGCTCCTCGCCCAGGATGGCGGGGACCCGGAACCGGTCGCTCTCGACAGCGGGTGCCTGGGCGAGGACCTCGGACCGGTCCAGGGTGGCACCGACCTCGTCGGCACGCAGCACGTTGACCAGCGGGTACGGATGCGACATCGGCGCCACGTCGTCGAGGATCAGGGCCTCGACGTCGCGGGCGTGGTCGAGCACGGCGGCGAGCTGGCCGGTGTAGCGGTCGAGCTCGTCGTCGGAGAGGGTGAGCCGGGCCAGGCGGGCCACGGCCTTGACCTGGTCGCGGGTGATCGGATCGGCCCGACCGCCGGCCGGCACGTCAGCAGAAGACATGGGCGCAGCCTACGGCGACCGGGCCGAGCCCCGGAAAAGCCGGCGGGTCCCGCAACGGCGACTGACCCGACGCCTTGAACGGTCGTGCCCGCGAGTGGTGGGGCCCCACGACCTCGGGGCTACCGTTTCGGCCGTGACCGACAAGCACGAGTTCCTCAGCCCGTCGTGGATCGCGGCCGCCCGGCAGCTCCGCGCCGACCACCCCACGCCGGCGGTCACCGCGGCCCAGGCGCTGCGGGCCAACCTGGTGGTCACCGACGCCCCGTTCGACGACGACGCGGTCCGGGCCCACATCGACACGACGTCGGGCGAGCTGCACATCGACGAGGGCCACCTCGACGGGCCCGACCTCACGCTCACCATCGACTGGTCCACCGCCAAGGCCATCTTCGTGGGTCAGGACATGCAAGCCGCGATGACCGCGCTGATCGGGGGCAAGGTCAAGATCGACGGCGACGCCATGAAGCTGCTGTCGATGCCCATCGGTGCCCCCGACCCGGGGCACAAGGCCCTGGCCCAGCGGCTCTCGGACCTCACCGCCTGAGCCCGCCGCGGTTCCCCTTACCCGATCTCTGCTCGAGGCCGATCTCTGCCTGACCGACCTCCGCCTGGACTCAGGCGATCAGCCGGTGATGAGGGTCACCGAGGTGCCCTTGCGCACGGTCATGCCCGTGGCCGGGTTGGTGTTCTGGACGCTCTGCGTCGGGTTGCCCTGAACCCCGGACACCGCGAGGCCCTGCGCCTCGAGCTTCTTCGTCGCCTCGGCGACCGACAGCCCCTTCACGGGGGGCACCTCGACGGTGGGCGGACCGCTCGACACCGTGATGGTGACCTGCGAGTCGCGGGGCACCTCGGTGCCCGACCCGGGCTGGACGTCCATGACGATGCCCCTGGCCACGGTCTCGCTCGGCACGTCGCTCTGGATGACGACGAGTTGCTCGGCGTGCAGCGCTGCGATCGCGTCGTCGGCCGACCCACCGATCAGGTCGGGCGGGATGGTGCGCGGCGGGGGGCCGCTCGACACGACGAGCTCGACGGCCGTGCCCTTGGGCAGCTCCGCCGGAGTGCCCTCGGCCAACGACACCACCGTGCCCTCGGGCACCTCTTCGTTCGGACTGAGCTGGGGATCGGCCGCGGCGAGACCGACCGACTCGAGCTGCGCCTTGGCCTCGTCGAACGGCTTGTCGACGAGATCCGCCGGCACCGGCACCGGTGGAGCGCCGAGCGAGGCGGTGATCGTGATGGTGGCACCTTCCACCAGGCTCGTCCCCGCCGCAGGGTCCTGGGACAGGATCTCGCCGGGGACCGTGCCGTCGGCATGGACCGGCGGGTTGGTCTGGATCTCCCACCCACCGAACGCGACGGCAGCCGCGAGGTCGGATTCGTTGGTCCCGACGAGCTCCGGTACGGGGTGGGTGACCTCGCGGACGTTGTTGTACCAGTAGGCCCATCCCGCGGACGCCGCCACCGCCAGCACCAGGAGACCTATCACGACGGCCGGCCACCGTCGCTTGGGCGTCGACACCCCGGTCTCGCCGGTGGTGTCGAGGTCGCCCGCTCCGTCGTAGAGCTCGGCGGCGAGCGGAGCGACCGCCGGCGCCGCACCCTCGGTGATGTCGATCGTCTCGGGATCGGCGACCGGCGCGGCATCGACGGCGCCCGCCCCCTTGCGCTCGGACCTCTCGGCCTTGCGTCGGGCCCGCAGCTCCTTGCGCGACAGGCCGGCAGGCTCCGCACCCTCGCGGTCGACGACGCGAGTGGGGGGCTGGGCGGCGACCGGCCCATCGCCCACGATCGCGAAGCCATCGGTGACCACGCCGGGAGACGCCCGCATGATCTCGGGCTCGATCTCCGCGACGATCGACTGCTCCGCGATGTACTGCGTGGTGGGATCGCGATCCTCGGCGTCGAGGACGCCAGGGACCATGGCCCCGGCCAGCGGGAGCGGCGCCGGGCGGTCCAGGTCGCGCGCCGCGGCCATGAGCAGGTCGGAGAACGCCTTGGCGTCGGGACGGTCGGCCGGGTCGGGCACCCCCGCGGCCATGACCGGGACCCGGAGCGGGCCGAGCTCGTCGGGCACGGGGACGACCTGATCCACCCGGGCCATGAGCGTCCCGAGCGTGGTGTCGGTGGCGAAGGGGACTTCGCCGGTGACGGCTTCGACCAGCACGAGCGCGAGGGAGTACACGTCGGAGCGGCCGTCGAGCGGTAGCCCCCGAGCCTGCTCGGGCGAGGCGTACCGGGCTGTCCCCATCACGGCACCCATCGGCTCCGTCCACGCCGCCTCGGCCAGCGCACGGGCCAGGCCGAAGTCGGCGATGCGCAGACGAGCGTCCTCGTCGAACAGCAGGTTGGCGGGCTTGATGTCGCGGTGGACGAACCCCTGGCGATGGGCGTACTCGAGACCACGGATCGCCTCGACGCCCACGAGCAGCGTCTGGGCGATCGACAGGCGACTGCCCACGTCGAGCATGGACCTCAGGCTCCCCCCGCCGAGGTACTCGGTGACCAGGTAGGGGACGTCGCCCTGACCCCAGTCGTAGACCGCCATGATGTGGGGGTGGTTGAGGGCCGCGGCAGCCTGGGCCTCGGCGCGGAAGCGCTTGAGGAACGCGGCATCGTCGGCGAGCGCGTCGTGAAGGATCTTGACGGCAACTCGGCGACGGAGCGTGACATCGTCGGCCAGGTAGACCGACGCCGATGCGCCGGTCCCGATCGGAGCGATGAGTCGGTAGCGCCCGCCGAGCACCTGACCCACACGGTCAGTCATCCGGGAGATAGCCACCGCGACACGGTAGTAGTTACACCCCTGGGATTCGAGCACCCTCCGTCGACCGGTCCCCGATGCTCCGGCTCGACGCTCGGCCCCGATGCTCCGGCCCCGATCTCTGGGCCCCGATCTCCGGCCCCGATCTCTGGGCCCCGATCTCTGGCCGCGACGGTGCGGGTCGTGGCGGTCCGGGTCGTGGCGGCGTGCGCCGCGATCTGGCGTTGTGCCGGTGGGCGGGCACAATGTGGGCGTGGACGAACCCGACGACGGCCCTGACGGCACGAGCGACGACCGTGAGGCCGACCCGCCCACGAACCGCAAGAACCTGGGGAAGGTCCAGTACCCGAGGTGGCTGTGGGCCTTCGGGTTCGTCGGCGCCGTCGTCGTCGTCGGCTGCATCTTCGCGATCGTCCAGCTGAACGAGTCGAACGCGACGGACATGGGCAACGGGGCGATCGAGAAGCTCGTGCCCGCGCCAGCGACCAGCATCCTGAGCCAGACCGAGGTCGGCGTCGACCTCGCACCCGGCTACACGGCAAGGCTCTCGCTCAACGGCATCCCGATCGCCGACGACGAGGTGCGGCGCATCGACGCCACGAACTCGGTGCTGTTCCTCCCCGGCCCCGGCCGGTCGATCGAGCGGTTCACCCCGGGCCAGAACTGCATGACCGCCGAGTACTGGCTGATGGTCGAGGGCGATGCGTCGTCGCAGACGGCGACGTGGTGCTTCGAGGCGCTCTGACCCCCATGGGCGCTCCGCCGGGGGCGGGCGTCAGGGGAGCTCACCGGTCTCGAGCAGGTGCTCGAAGCCGGCCTGGTCGAGGATCGGCACACCCAGATCTTCCGCCTTCGCGAGCTTCGAGGCGCCGGGGCTGGCGCCCACGACGACCGCTGTCGTCTTCTTGGACACGCTGCCGGGCGACTTGCCGCCCCGAGCCTTGATGGCTTCCTCGGCGGCGTCGCGGCTGTAGTGCTCGAGCGTGCCGGTGACCACGACGGTGAGCCCGACCAGGTTCTGCGGCAGCTCGGGCGCGGCGGGGCCCTCGAGGTTCACACCCGCCTCGCGCAGCTTCTCGACGACGGCACGATTCATCTCGTCGGCGAACCACGCGTGGACGCTCTCGGCGATGCGCGGGCCCACGCCGTCGACCGCGGCGAGCTCCTCGACCGAGGCACCCATGATGCGGTCGACGTGACCGAACTTGCGGCTCAGCGCCTCGGCGCCGCTCGGGCCGAGGTGCCGGATGCCGAGGCCCACCAGCAGGTTGGCGAGCGGGCGGGACTTCGAGCTCTCGATGCCCGCCTGGAGGTTGGCGATGGACGTGTCGCCGAAGCCGTCGAGGTCGCGGAGCCGGTCGTAGTCGAGGCGGTAGACCTCGCCGACATCGAGCGCCATGCCCAGGGACTGGAAGAGCCGGACCCGCTGCTCGCCGAGTCCTTCGATGTCCATGGCACCCCGGGAGGCGAAGTACTCGATGCCGGCCGCCACCCGGGCGGGGCACGCCAGGTTGGGACAGCGATGGTCGGCCTCGCCCTCGGGTCGCACGAGACGTGTTCCGCACACGGGGCAGTCGGTGGGGAACACCCACTCGGACAGGCCCTTCGGTCGTTCGGAGAGGACAGGGCCGACGACTTCGGGGATGACGTCGCCGGCCTTGCGGACGACGACGATGTCGCCGGGACGGACGTCTTTGACCTTGACCTGGTCCTGGTTGTGCAGTGTGGCGACCCCGACGGTGGAGCCCCCGACGAAGACCGGTTCGAGCACGGCGAACGGGGTGGCCCGACCGGTGCGCCCGACCGAGACCATGATGTCGTGCAGGGCCGTGGTTCGCTCCTCGGGCGGGAACTTGTAGGCGATGGCCCAGCGAGGGGCGCGGCTCGTGGAGCCCAGCTCGTTGCGCAGGGCGATGTCGTCGACCTTGATGACCACGCCGTCGATCTCGTAGGCGAGGTCGTGGCGGTGCTCCTGCCAGTGACGGCAGCGGGCGTAGACCGACGGGAGGTCGGAGACGTAGACGGTCTCGGGGTTCACCGGCAGACCGAGGCCGGCGATCCACCCCAGGGTGTCCTGGTGGCTGGCCAGCGGCGGGGCGCCGACCACCTCGCCCAGTTGGTAGCTCCAAAAGGACAGGCCACGGCTGCCCGTGACCGCCGGGTCCTTCTGACGCAGCGAGCCCGCCGCGGTGTTGCGGGGGTTGACGTAGGTGCGCTGGCCTGCCTCGACCTGCGCTCGGTTGATGGCCTCGAACTCGGCGATGGGCAGGTACACCTCGCCCCGTACCTCGACGACGTCGGGGATCGAAGCCCCCTCGGCCACGAGCAACGTGTTGGGGATGGCGGCGATGGCCCGGGCGTTGGCGGTGACGTCCTCGCCCGTGCGACCGTCGCCCCGCGTGGCGGCCTGCACGAGCTCGCCCTGCTCGTAGCGCAGAGACATGGCGAGGCCGTCGAACTTGAGCTCGCACACGAACGTGACGGCCGGGGTGTCGCCCAGCTCGTTGAGTCGACGCTCGAGGCGAGAGCCCCACGCGTGCAGCTCGTCCTCGTCGAAGGCGTTGTCGAGCGACATCATGGGAACGGCGTGCACGACCGGAGCGAAGGTGGTGACGGCCGCACCGCCGACCTGCTGCGAGGGTGAGTCGGGGGTGATGAGGTCGGGGAACTCGGCCTCGAGGGCTTGGAGCTCGCGCAGGAGGAGGTCGAAGTCGGCGTCGGGGATCTCGGGCGCGTCGTGCTCGTAGTAGAGCTCTTGGTGGTGACGGATCTGAGCCCGCAGCAGCTCCGCCTGCTCGGCCGGGTCCTTCACGACGTCCGCGTCGTCCGGTTGCTGGATGTGGTCGGCCTGCTGGATGTGGTCGTCTGCTTCCCCCGGCACGTCGGCATCGTACCGACCCTCGATGACAGCCTCGACGGCTGCG
>CAZGEF010000008.1:0-47119 GCA_964525005.1 uncultured Rhabdothermincola sp. | reverse complement strand
AGAACCCGTCGATCACCCGCGACGTGTCGGGCGAGGGCGTGCAGCAGGCGCTGCTCAAGATCCTCGAGGGCACCACGGCGTCGGTGCCGCCCCAGGGGGGGCGCAAGCACCCGCATCAGGAGTTCATCCAGATCGACACCACGAACATCTTGTTCATCTGCGGTGGTGCCTTCGCCGGTCTCGAGAAGATCATCGAGAGCCGCATCGGCAAGAAGGGCGTCGGGTTCTCCGCGGAGATCCGCTCCTCGTCGGACCGCGACCTCGGTCAGCTGTTCAACGACGCGCTGCCCGAGGATCTCCTCAAGTTCGGCCTCATCCCCGAATTCATCGGCCGTCTGCCCGTCATCGGTGCGGTGGCCAACCTCGACCAGGACGCCCTCATCCGCATCCTCGTCGAGCCCCGCAACGCGCTCATCAAGCAGTACAAGAAGATGTTCGAGTTCGAAGACGTCGAGCTCGAGTTCACCGACGACGCCATGGCCGCGGTCGCCGACCAGGCGCTGCTGCGGGGCACCGGTGCTCGCGGTCTGCGCGCCATCCTCGAAGAGGTGCTGGTCGGCACCATGTACGAGCTGCCGAGCCGCACCGACGTCGGCAAGGTGGTCATCGATGCCGATGTCGTGCTCGACAAGGTGAACCCCACCCTCGTGCCACGGGCCACGGGCCAACCGGCGCAGCAGCGGCCCCGCCGCGCCGCCTCCTGACGTGACCCGGCCCTAGTGGACTACCGCGACGCGCTCGGCTTCCTCGACCGCCACATCAACCTCGAGGCCCGCGCCGGGCGCATCGAAGGCCTGTCCCTCGACACGATGCGCAAGCTGCTCGACGTGCTCGGCAACCCCGAGCGCGCCTACCGGTCAGTGCACATCACGGGCACCAACGGCAAGGGTTCAGTTGCCCGACTCACCTCCTCGCTGTTGATCGAGTCGGGTCTCACCGTCGGGACCTATGCGAGCCCGCACCTGCAGCGCATCAACGAGCGCCTGCAGTGGAACCTCGAGCCGATCAGCGACGAAGCGTTCGGCTCGGTGATCGGCGAGGTCGCCGCCCTCAGCCCGCTCGCGGGCGTCGAGGCCTCGTACTTCGAGCTGCTCACCGCGGCTGCGCTCACCTGGTTCGCCGAGATCGCGGTCGACGTGGCGGTCGTCGAGGTGGGTCTGCTCGGTCTGTTCGACGCGACCAACGTCGTCGACGGCGACGTCGCGATCGTCACCAACGTGGGCCAGGACCACACCGACCTCATCGGTGACTGGCGGACGAAGGTCGCCGAGGAGAAGGCCGGCATCATCAAGCCCTCGTCCTACGCCGTCATCGGCGAGGAGGACCCTGATCTCGTCGAGCTCTTCCGTAGACGTCCGTCGCTGGGCTCGTCCGCGATGGGTGTCGACTTCGAGGTCCGCGACGCGCGCCCCGCGGTGGGCGGGCAGGTGCTCGACCTCGTGACGCCGGCCGGTGCCTACGAGGAGGTGTTCCTTCCGCTCTACGGTGCACACCAGGCTGACAACGCCCTCGTCGCACTGGTCGCGGCCGAGGCGTTCTTCGGCCGTGAGCTGCCCGACGACGTCGTCGAGGCGGCGTTCGGCTCCCTCCTGGTGCCGGGGCGCTTCGAGCTCGTCCGCCGTGCGCCGGTCGTCATCATCGACGGGGCGCACAACCCTCCCGGAGCAGCCGCCGCAGCGATGACGCTCGACGAACAGTTCGACCTCGGGGGGCGGCGGATCTTGGTGCTCGCCCTCCTGCAGGACCGCGACCCGGCGCAGATGCTCGATGCCTTCGGTGCCGCGACCGCCGACCTGGTGGTCGCCACCGAGGTCGACTCGGCCCGGGCGATGCCGGCCGCGGCGATCGCTGCCGCGGCCCGCGCGCTGGGGATCGAGGTCGAGACGGTGGCGGGGGTCGCCGATGCGATCGAACGCGCCGTCACCGTGGCGGGCGACGAGGGCGTGGTGCTCATCGCCGGCTCGCTCTACCTGGCGGGAGAGGCACGCGAGATCCTCGTGGGATCCGTGCCCGTCGCGCCCGACCCCTCCACCTGATCCCCTCTGATCCTCCGAGGGCCTCCTGACCGGCGGTCGCGCTCAGGCGCGCCGAGACCGTCACATCGCCTCCCTACGATCGAACCATGGCCGAACTGACGCTCGACTGGGATCCCTGGGACGCGGCTGCGGCGCGTGAGGACCTCGAGGTCGTCGAGGGAGACTTCGAGGGTCGAGCGGGCGCCTGGCAGCGAGATGCGCTCGGCGACATCATCGTGCTCCATCCGGCGCTGAGCGCGATCGAACGACGGGCGGTGCTCACCCACGAGCTCATCCACGCCGAGCGGGGCATCGGCTGGGGTGCCGCAAGCGCCGCGACCATGCAGCGCGAGGAGGCGATCGTGCGGCGGGAGGTCGCCACGAGGCTGGTTCCTCCGCACCGCCTGGCCCGGCTGCTCGACGCGCGCGACGCGAGCGATGTCGTCGACGTCGCGCTCGTGGTCGACGCCTTCGAGGTGCCACCGGACGTGGCCCAGCTCGCCCTGAGCGAGCTCGGCCACATCGGGTGGAACGGCTCGTCGGTCGCTCAGCGTCGAGCTCCGCCGTCCGTCTCGGCCTCGGAGCTGACCGGGACCGCCTCGGACCCGACCGGGACCGGTGGGTCGACCGGCGATCGGTAGCCCTCGGTCTGGCTCATCGCGGTCGTCGGTCACGGGGCCCGACTGCGCTCGCGTGCGCCGATGCGGGCCCGAGCGCGGTTGAGCCGAGACTTGACGGTTCCGAGCGGTACGCCCAAGACGTCGGCCAGCTCGTCGTAGCTGAGGTCGCCCCACGCGTAGAGGAGCAGGAGATGCCGGTCCTTCGGGTCGAGTTGCTCGACGCGCATGGAGACCTCGACCCACTCCTGTTCGGCGTCGAGGCGACGGTCGATGTCGTCCATGGAGCCAGCGGACCCTTCGGTCCGGGGAATCCGCGCGAAGGCACGGCGGCGACCCTCCGATCGGAGGTACTTGGCGCACAGCTTGGTGGCGATCGCCCAGATCCAGGTGCGCGGTGTCGACTGCCACCGCTCGTATCGCGCTCGTGATGCCCAGGCTTCGGCGAACGTCGTCGCCGTGAGGTCCTCCGCGGCGCTCGACCCCAGCCGGCGGACGAAGTAGCGGGAGAGCGCGGCGTGGCAGCTCTCGTAGAGCTCGATGAACTCGTCGTGGCTCAGTCCGCCGTGGGTCCGCCGCTCGGTCACCTGATCATCGTGACGCATCGGGCGGGTGGTTGCGAGCACGATCTACAGGTGCCGACGTCGACCAACCTGCACATCGTGGAGCACTCCTCCAGAAGAAGTGTGGAACCGGATGGTCGCTGCGGGAGATACAGCAGTACGAGCCAGCTGCAGCGGCCACCGGGGCCGGGGCCTCCGTCCCGCCCGGTGGTGTTGTCGTGAGGCCCGTGGTGTCTATGAGGCCCGTGGCGTCCATGAGGGTGGCTCGGCGGCCGGGCGCGTGGTGGGGGACGAGGAAGACGATGACGTGGGGGAGCGGAGGAGATGGGTCAGACCTGGCAGCCGGCACCGACGCGCCGTGGATCGCGTTCACCGACCGGCTCGCAGCACGTATGGGTCGAGCGCACCTCGACGTGTCGCGGGGAGACCGGCTCGGCGAGGTCCTCGACGACTTCGAGGTCTTCGCCCTCGAGCTCGTGTTGCGCGACCTGCGTCTGCTCGCCACGCCCTCGTCGCTCGACCTGCACCGGTCGACGTTCGCCGACGTCGAGTACTTGCTGAGCGCCCGATGATCGACGAGGGTTCGCTCGGCGTCCCGCCCGGCGTCCGCGAGGCACCGCGCGAGCCGGTGCTCATCGGCCGCCGCTGCCGCCTCCGCCCCACGGGTCCCGGCGACTACGACTTCCTGTTCGGCCTCGATTGGCCGGCGGACCGCATCGCCTTCGGACGCTTCCGGGGGTCGACGCCTTCACCCGATGCCTTCCTCGGCTCGATCTGGAACGGCGTCGCGGCCACCTTCATCGTCGAGCAGCTCCCCGACGGGCAGCCCGTGGGCGTCGTCGTCATCTACAACCTCGATGCCCGCAACGGTCATGCGGCGATCTCGTTGGCGAGCGACCGGTCACCGGCAGGTGCGATCTCGGTCATGGAAGGCGCAGCGCTCGCCATCGACTTCGCGTTCCGCCTGTGGCCCCTCCACAAGCTCTACGCGGAGGTGCTCGAACCCAACCTCGCTCGCTTCCGTGCCGCGACGCGAAGCCTCTTCGTCGTCGAGGGCCGCTTCCGCGGCCACGTCTGGTACGACGACCAGCGTTGGGACAAGTACACGCTCGCGTTGTCCCGCGCTCGGTGGGACGTCGCACGCGAGGGGAACTTCCGACTGATCGTCGGTGAGGAGGCAGCCGCCTCGATCGGTGGGGACCACCATCCCGGCGTGTCTCGCGACGGGGCACCGCGATGAGCGGGCCGGCGTCGTTCGAGCGGTTCGCGGCGGGTCTCGTCGAGCAGTTCGACCTGCATGCTCCCTCGGTGCGACGTGATGCCTCGCTGGCCGACGACCTGCTGTTCGACTCCTTCGCCACCCTGATGCTCATCTTGTGGATCGAGGAGTCGTCGGGCCTGCTCGTACCGTGCATCGACCTGCCCGAGCTGCGCACGGTCGACGACGCCTACGCCTACTACGCCGAGCGGTACGAGCAGGCCGCGGCCGAACGAGCGGAGTTGACGGACTCGTGAGCGCGGCACCGCGCTCCGGGTCGGTGCACCCGGCCTTCGACGTCGAGAGGCTCGCGCTCCAGCTCGGGCGTGTCGTGGGTGACGCGGCGGCCGGCGACGCGATCGACGCGGTCGCGTTGCCCCTCGGCCTGCTGGTCGGCGATCTCGGCCGGGCCGATCTCTCGCCCGCCGGTGCGCGGTTGG
Organism: uncultured Rhabdothermincola sp.; assembly: GCA_964525005.1. GTDB lineage: Bacteria > Actinomycetota > Acidimicrobiia > Acidimicrobiales > Acidimicrobilacustridaceae > CAZALT01. Next base: position 42,226 of record CAZGEF010000008.1, on the reverse strand, counting down.
TCGCGGCCGAGATGCTCCGGTTCCTCGTCGTGCGGGCCGACCTCGGCACCTTGGCGGACCGAGACCCCTTCGCCGGCGAGGTCGTGGTCGTCACCGGCCCACCGCGCACCGGGTCGACCTTCCTCCACCACCTCCTCGCCCTCGATCCGGGCACGAGCCGCCTCACGCTCGCCCGGGCGTTGTCGCCGACGGCTCCGAACGACCAGGCCCGGGTCTTCGCCGCGGGCTACCTCGCGATGGCAGACCGACTCTCGCCCCGATTGCGACGGCTCCACCCCATGTCGGCCGACGGGCCCGAGGAGTGCATCACGGCCCTCCAACCGACCTTCGTGAGCGAGCGGTTCCTGTGCACCTTCGATCTGCCCACCTACGGCCGCTGGTTCGAGGACCAGGACCTGGGGTCCACCTACGCGTGGTACTCCCGTCTGCTCGGCCGGCTCTTCCCCCCGACGCGACCGCTGGTGCTCAAGGCCCCGGCCCACCTGGCGCGCCTCGATGCGTTCCGTTCGGCGTTCCCGTCGGCGCGCTACGTCCTCCTCGACCGCGACCCTGACGAGGTGACGTCGTCGTTCGTCGAGTTGGTGAGCGCCACCCGTCAGGTGTATGCCCGGCGCGTCGATGCCGACGCCATCTCTGCCGAGTGGGGCCCCCGCCTCGAGAGGGCGAGGGAGGCGGTGCCGGCCTGGGCCTGGGTCGACCACGACCGCGTCCGCCACGTTGCGTTCCAGGAGCTCGTGGGCGATCCCGCTCACACGCTGTCGGCGCTCTACGACTGGCTCGGTTGGGTGCCGGGGCCCGTCCAGAGCTCATGGCCTCATGAGGCCGCGGTGCTCGCCGCCACGCACGCACGTGGGTGCCGGTGACCCACCATGGGTACTCAGTAGTACTGGATGGACGAGGTGGCGTCGTTCAGCGTCGTGAGGTTGCGAACCTGCAACGCGCCGCCGGTGGTCGTCTGGCTGGCCCCGCCGTTGCCTGCGTGCTCCCAGTGCTTGATGCTCGAGCACAGGCGGTGCTCGGTCGAGCTGATCGCATCGTTCCACGGATCGTTGGCGGCGAAGCCGATGCCACCGCCGTCGCAAGCTGCGCCGTAGACCGCAAGGGAGGCGCCGGTCGCGGCCGCGCCGGCCCAGTGGACGGCCAGGACCGACGAGCGGCCCGGGGGCGCGTCGTCGCACTCGATCTCAGATGTGGCACCGTCCTCGATCTCCTCCGCGGTGAGCGCGGTCGTCCAGCACGTGCCGGTCGGGTCGTTCGCCGACGCCGGCGTGGCGGTGAGGAGCGATCCGAACGCGGCGACCACGCCGCTCGCCCCTCGTAGGGCTCGCTTGTTGTCCATGTCTTCTCCGTCCTTCCTGCTCGTTCGGCGGTGCGTGCTATTGCGCCTACCGGGACTTCCAGATCGTCACGTGTGCGGAGGTGAGGAGGTCGTCATCGTCCTGGTCGACCCATCCGTGGGCGATGACACGACCGGCGGCGGGATCGACGGCGATCTGCTCGATGGGGCCGGCGCCGCGCGAGCCGACGATCAGGCCTCGGTCGTCGATGGCCCAGCGGAAGCCCTCGCCGTCGAGGACCTCGATGGCGGCGGCGCGGAGCTCGGGTGGCGTCACGATGAGGGCGGCCACCTCGGCCGCTCCGGCGACGAAGGCGTCGTCGTCGAGCTGGGCCGCGAGGGACTGAGCATCGGGACGGATCGAGCGGAACTGCTCGTAGGTCAGCGTGGCGAACAGGAACGAGCCGGGGGGCTGGTTCGGGTAGCGGGCCTGGACGGTTCCGTCGAGGTCCCGGACGATCTCGTCGAACGAGCCGTCCGGCCGGATCACACGCTCCCGGATGCGGGGCGGGAACCCTGAGGGGCCCACCTGGGTCATGGCGAGCTCGAAGGAGCCCGCCGTTGCGAGATCGGTGGAGGGAGCCGACCGCACCGACTGGAGGATCTGCTCGAGATCGACGGCGTGCGGCTCCGGGGGCGCCGGAGACCGCTCCGACCCTCGGCCGAGACCGACACCCACCACGACGGCGAGCACGGCGACGGCCGCGGCGAGCGCGACTCGGAACGGTCGACGGCCGTGGTCGGTGCCGGGCGTCGGTCCGCTCGGATCCACGAAGTCGACGAGGTCGTCGGAGCCGTCCCACGTCCCGCGCCGGTCTTCGCCATGGTCCGATGACCGGCGGAGGTCCGATCCTTCGCCGCGCGTGGTGACGGAGTGCCCCGGCGACACCCTCGGAGGATCCGGATCGTGGGCCATGGCGGCGGACAGTCGCTCCTGGATGCGGGCACGCACCTCCGGGGGGAGGTCCCCCGAGTCGGATTGGAGGCGCCGGAGCATGCGCACGAGGTCGTCGTCCGGTGGTGTCACGAGCGGGGACCTCCTCGGGAACCGAGACGTCGCCGTGCGTGGTTCAGCCGGGACTTGACCGTGCCGACGGGGATGCCGAGCACCTCGGCGACGTCGCGGTAGGAGAGCTCGGCCCACGCGACGAGGAACAGCACGTCGCGATCGGGCTGGCTGAGCCCCCGCACCCGTTCGACGATCACCGCGAGGTCACGTTGCGCGTCGAGGCGGTCGTCGGCGCGGTCGGTCTCGTCGCCGCTGCGCTCGGGTGGGACGCGTGCCAACGCCCGGAGCTTGCGGTCCTCGGATCGGGCGTACTTGGCCGTGACCCGCACGGCGATCGACCAGATCCAGGTGCGGGGTCGGGCGAGGGAGGGGTCGTACCGGCGACGCGAGCTCCAGGCTTCGGAGAACGTGGTGGCGGTGATGTCCTCGGCGATCTCCCTGCCCATGCGTCGAGCGGCGTAGCGATAGATCTCGGACTCGGTCGCCTCGTAGAGCTCGACGAACTCCCGTCGGCTCAGCGTCGCGTCGTCGCACGGGCTCATGGGGACGACGGGTGACGGCCGTGGCCGACGGGTCGGGAGGGCGGTCGGGACGTGCACCGAGTCACCCGTCGCGGTCCGGGGCATGGCCGATGGACTGGGCCAGGTGGTCGCGGAGACCGTCGATCGCCGGTTCGCCCAGGTCGTCCGACCGCACGACGAGCTCGAGGCTGACCTGCCATGGCGGCATGCCCTCGACGGTGAGCTCGACCATCGATCCGTCATCCAGCCGGGTCTGCGCGGCGGAGCGCGGGCACAGCGATGCCGGCCAGTAGCTGGGGTCGCCGGGGTCGGTGGGATCGGCGGCGCGGCGGGTGGCGTCGGAGCCCGGGGTCGATTCGTCGGTGGCGCCGGCCGGGATGAAGGCGGGGGAGAGGTCGAGGTTGGCGCCCGCCGCGGCGAGATCGCGCACGTGGAGGGCGGGTCGCCCGACGAGGTGGGAGGTGCGGGGTGCGACGCAGATGATCGGGTCGCTGACGAGTCCGACGCTCTCGAGCCCGTCCGGTCGCTCGGCGGCGGGGCCGACGGCGGCGTGGACCTCGCCGTCGAGGACCGAGGCCTCCATCGAGCGGGGGCAGGTGGCGGCTCGGGCTCTCCAGGGAGGCCCGACGGGGAGCGGGAGCAACGATGCGACCACCTCGTACCAGCCGGAGTGGGCCAGCACGACCAGCGGCGCCTTGCCCGCCTCGCGCGCCGCGGCGTAGCCCCGATCGGCGAGCTCGATGCATCGTTGGGCGTAGGGGAGGAGGCAGCGGCCGGCCGAGGTGAGCGCCATGCCGCGCGACGACCGGACGAACAAGGGTGCGCCGATGTTGCCTTCGAGCGCACGGATGCGGTCGGACACGGACTGCTGGGCCATGTAGAGGGTTCGTGCCGCGCTCGACGCGTTGCCCGAGGTGGCAACGGTCAGGAACACGCGAAGGTCGTCGGCTCTCGTGGTCATCGGTCTCTCCCTGCGCCTGCCGGTGGCTCCGCCGACGGTCGCGCTGCGCCCTCTCGTCACCTCGTATGTCTCCCGCAGGACCCTCGGGGGTTCGCGGAAGATCGCGACACCCCCAGAGTCCGGGTGATCGAGGACGCGGCAGGGTCCCCATCCCGAACCGGGACGGGGACCCCGCGACTCGCGAGCCGAGCAGGATTCGGTCGCCTGCTCAGGTCGGCGACAGGGCGATGCGCCGCCGGGTCGGCGGCTACTCCTCGAGGACCTTGTCCCAGTTCAGGTCGATGGACCCACCCAGGAGGCTGTTCTCGATGACGACCTGGAGGGCTGGATCGCAGCCCTCGCAGAACTCGACCTCGCCGAGGTCCTCGACCTCCTCTGAGCCGGTGAACGTGTCGCTCCACTCACCGTTGTTGCCGAACCAGTCGCCAGGATCGGCGTTCTCCAGGGTGATCGAGGGCTCGGTGTCTGGGCTCCCTTTGGCTGGGAGCACGAAGCTGCATTCACCGGGAGGGATCTCGCAGTCATCGCCCTCCAGCGTCTTCACGGTGACCTTGATGGGACCGTAGATGTCCTCCCGAGCGCTGCCGCCGCCGAGGTTCGTGATCTCGTCCCGACCGGTGGGGGACGTGGTGCGGAGTCGCACCTCGGTGCAGGGGTCGGTGAAGGTGCAGTCGAGGGGACCGACCCAACTGCCGTTGGGAATGTAGGTGCCGGGGTTGACGCAGTCCGCGGCCAGGGTGAGCACCACGGGGGGCGGGCCGCTGAAGGTGACGGTCGAGCCGGCCTTGATGGTGAGGTCTCCGGACGCGGCATGGGCGGTGCCCGGGCTGCCGATGACGAGGATGGTGGCGAGCACCATCCCGGCGAGGGCCGCAACGGTCTTGTGCTTGGAAGCGTGCATGGTTCTCCTCATGTTCGGGGTTGGGGATTGGACCGTCGGCCATCTGCCATCGGCCCAGGTTCCATGTGCACGTATGGCGTGTCATTCGACAACCGCGTATCTCGGTCGCCACCGTCCGGATCGCCGGTGGCGACGCATAGGTCGCAGTCGGGCCCGGCGGCGGATCGCGCGGACCGGCGGGCGACCTCCGATGGCCGTGCCCGCCTGGGCCGTCGGAACGGGGTACCGGGATCCCGGTAGCCCGCGACCGAGTTCCCGGATTCTCCTCGAGCCGATCTCGTGGTCTTATCAGTCGTCTGAGCGCTATGCATGCATAGCGCCGACCCGACGAACGAAATGGGGACCCATCGATGGCAGCAATCCGACGGCACGGACGCGAGGCGCTCAGGGACAGGCTCCGCGGCGAACGGTGGTGTCGCGGTGGGCCACATCGGGCGGCGGTCGCGCTCGTCGTCGTCGCAGGGCTGCTGGTGTCGATGAGCGCGCTCGCTCCTCCCGCCGCGCGCGCCGAGGACGCACCGTCCGAGCCGGTCACCACCGAGACCACCATGGCGACCGAGTGCGTAGGCGTGGCGATGGGCCTTCGAGTGGGCGAGACCAACCCGCTGTCGTTCTCGGTCACCGCTCCCGAGGTGGTCGAGCAGAACCAGGAGCTCACCGTCCGCATCGCCCCGGCCCCCGCCTCGTTCCCGAACGAGCGCCTGGGCTTCACGGTCAACTACCTCCAGGCCGTCAACCTCATGTACGACCTGCCCAGCAACGCCACGGTGCTCGGGGTTAGCATCGTTCCGGGCACGGCCCAGGGCATCGAGGGCACCCCAACCGTGGCCGTCGACGCTGCTGGCTACAGCCCGCCCCGCATCGTGCTCAAGGTGCCCAAGGTCCCGAAGAACATGGTGCCGCCCACCAACGAGACGTTCTTCACCTATCCGGCCGTCGACGTGACGGTGCGGGCCACGGGCGCGCCGGGTTCCACGGTGCAGACCAGGGTGGCGGGCACCAGCGAGACCACTTCGGGGTACAAGTTCCAGGCCTCGTCGGTGGCCATGGCCGACGTGACGTGCTGGCCCGCGGGCGGCGGGCTCGCGCCCACGATGTCGTCCACGTCGATCGTCCCCGAGGCGAGCACCATCCCCACCACCACGGCGCTGGACGTCGACCCGCGGGTGCTGCCCGCCGGGTACCCGGCGGTGCTCGCCGCCACGGTCAGCGCCCCGATGGGAACGGTGCGCTTCACCGACGGGACCGTCGTGCTGGGCGAGGCCCCGGTCGTCGCCGAGGGGAGCGGCGGTGTCGCCCGCCTCGAGGCCACCTTCGCCGATCCCGGCGCGCACGCCGTCACCGCGTCGTACCTGGGCACGGTGGCCTACGACCCGTCCACCTCGGACCCCGTGGCGGTGACGGTCACCGATCCGGCCGATCGCGATCCGGTGCAGGTGCAACTGACGGCTGCCTCCAACCGCGTCAACGTCGCAAGTCCCACGGTGACGACGGCGCCTGCCGTCGCGGTGCGGGTGTTGCCGACCGCGGGCGTGACGGCTCCTCCCACGGGTCTCGTCCGTCTCTTCGACGGCGACGCGCTGCTCGCCACCGAGCCGCTCGTCGGTGGTGAGGTCAGCTTCTCCGAGCCGCTCGAGCTCGGCGGGCATGCCCTGCGCGCCGAGTACCTGGGTGATGTCGACTACTTCCCGGCCACGGGCACGACCTCGGTGAGCGTCGTCCTGACCGCCAACCTCGCGAGCAACGCGGGGGTCGATCGCCCGGTGGTCGGCTCGACCCGGCTCAACGACGGAACCGTCGCGGCACTCCCGGACGCGGTGGTCAACAGCACGTTCCGCACCGGAGGAGATGGCCGCCAGATGATCGATGGCGTCCTGACCTCGGCGTCGACCGTCATCGCCGTTCCGGGTGGCACCGTGACCGGCCAGCTCGTCCCGATCGGCGTGGCCACGGGCGACATCGCGCCGGGGAGCGACGGTGCCGCCCGCCTGTCGGCAGAGCTGGGCGTGGTCGTCACCGGCCTCGACCTGGGCGCCGGTGCCACCGACTTCGCCTCGACCTGCTTCGTGGGGCCGTTCACCGCGGACCTCACCGGGCAGCGCGCCGGCACCGCTGGCGCGGTCGCGCTCTCCGCATCGGGCTTCGCCATCCCCGCCCCCGCGGCGGGCACCTGCGTCGACGCCGCCGGCGTGTCCTGGGCGGCGCAGGTCGGGGGACTCCTGGCCGGTGCCGACACCGATCTGGCGTTGTCGTTCACCCCGCCCCCGGCCGCCGAAGCCGTCACCATCAGTGCCGTGTCCACCAGCGTGCCGTTCAGCTTCTTCGAGCAGGCCGTCACGCTGTCGGCCTCGATCTCTCGCACCAGCGGCGTCGCGTGGCCATCGGGTGCGGTGGGCGCCGTCGAGTTCTACGACGGCGACACCCTCCTGGGGTCGGCCAGCCCGCCGAGCACGGCGGGTGCCAGTCGACAGGCGAGTTTCACGCTACCCCTGAGCTCCGTCCGCCCCGCGCTCCCGGTCGGCGACCATCAACTCACGGCTGTGTTCGTACCGTCCAACTCGATGAAGAACACCTACGCGTCGAGCGACCGATCCGGGGCGACGAGCCATCGGGTCTTCGACCTGGCGGCCAAGGCCACGCCCACGCTGCACCTCGAGGTGCCCGAGGTGGCCCGTTCGTCGGAACCGACCACCGTCCGGGTGATCCTGGATCCGGCGCCGAACGAGGTCGCCGCCCCGGCGCCGCTCACGGGGACCATCGCCATCCAGGACCTGGCCGCGGGCCGCACCCTCGACGTGCGCACGTCACCGGCCCTGTCGGTGAACGCGTCCAGCGACGGGGTGCTCGAGGCCGAGATCGCGCTGGCCCCGGGCGCCCACCGGCTCCAGGCCATCTTCACCCCGACGCCCGGCGCGGCGTCGTGGTGGTGGAACCCGGCGCGGTCGGGCGAGCACGACCACGTCGTGGTCGGCGAGACGTTCCCCACCTCGCTGGAGATCGTGTCGGAGAGCACCCGCGGCAGCGGGGTGGTCCTGGGCACCGGCACCACCGCGTGGCAGCTCCAGGTGCAGCTCGACCCTGCGGTCGTCCCCGCGCTCGGCCCCTGGCCGCCGTCGCTTCAGCTCGAGCTGGACGGCGTGGTCGTGGCGAGCCGGGCCGTCGACAGCGCCGGCCGGCTCACCATCTTCGCCTCCTACCTGGCCGGCTCGACCACCCCGGGTGATCACCGAGTCGTGGTGCGCTTCGAGCCGACGAGCCGGAATCCGGGCATCGCCAACCTCTCCAACCAGGGCTTCGCGCCATCGTCGGTGACCTTCGACTACACCGTCGTCACCCCGGGTGTCCCGGGCCCGGCGCCGACCGGCACCGAGATCGTGACGACCAACCCGCTCGTGCCGGTCCAGGGGACGACGTGGCCCCAGATCCAGGGCGCATACTCGACCGGCGCGTCGGGTTCGATCGCCTTCTCGGCCCGCAACACCGCGACCGGTGTCACCACGGCGCTGGGCAGTGCCTCCTCGGGTTCGGGCACGGTGAACCTGAACAACGCGGCCGCCACCGCCACCCTGCCCGCCGGGCTCTACGAGGTCACGGGGGCGTTCACCCCCACCGACCCGTCCCGCTTCGCCCCGTCGACCTCGGCGCCGCACCTGGTGCAGGTCGTCGACCCCGCGTCGCCGGTGGCGACCACCACCTCGCTCGAGGTGAGCCCCGACCGCGAGTCGGCACCAGCCGAGGCCATCGAGTTGACCGCCACGGTGGCGCCGGCCGCCGCGGCGTACGGCACGGTCGAGTTCTTCGACGGTGCGACGTCGCTCGGTACGGCACCGGTCAGTGGGGGAGTGGCGACCACCGCGTGGTACTGGCCCGAGACCGGTCTCCACTCGTACTCGGCGGTGTTCACGCCGACCAGCACCACCACGGTCGTCGGCTCGACGTCGACCGCGGTCGACCACGCCGTCGGCTTCGGCGTGCCGGAGGCTCCATGGAACGTCATCGCCCAGCCCGGCCCTCGTCAGGTCACGCTGTCGTGGGACGAGCCGCCGTACGACGGTGGTACGCCGGTGACCGGCTACACGGTGACCACGTCGCCGGGCGGTGCGATCCTGCGCACGCCGGCCTCGATCACCTCGGTCGACGTCATCGGGCTCGACCCGGCCACGGCCTACACCCTCACGGTCACGGCCGAGAACGCGTCGGGCTCGTCGTCGGGCGCCACCTCGGCCGAGGTCACACCGGGTCCGGCGACCATGTCGTTCAGCGACGTGCCGTCGAGCCATCCCTTCTCCTCGGAGATCATCTGGCTCGCCGAGGCGGGCATCACCACGGGCTACGCCGACGGCACGTTCCAGCCCACCGGCCTCATCGCCCGTGAGGCGATGGCCGCCTTCCTGTACCGGATGGCGGGGGCACCGTTCGGCGCCGACCCCACCTGCACGTCGAAGCCGGCCACCGACGTCGCCATCGCCTCCGCCTTCTGCGGCGAGATCGCCTGGCTCATCGAGTCCGGGATCTCGACGGGCTACGCCGACGGGACGTTCCGGCCCGGTGCGTCGGTGGCACGCGAGGCGATGGCGGCCTTCCTCTATCGGGCTGCCGGATCGCCCGAGGGCATCGACCCGGGCTGCGCCACGGCACCGTTCACCGACGTACCGGTCACGTCATCGTTCTGCGGGGAGATCGCCTGGACGGCGTCGGTCGGCATCACCGCCGGCTACCCGAACGGCTCCTTCCAGCCCGGCGGCACGATCACCCGCCAGGCCATGGCGGCCTTCCTCTACCGGTACACGCTCGTCGCTCCCTCGATCGGCTGAGCCCGTCCGACGGGTGGCCCGGCTTCCGCTTGCCGGGTCACCCGTCCTCTGCCCGGCCCGCGGTCCGGGCCCGCGTCGTCGACCCACGGAGGGCAGCCCGAGCCGCGAAGCGCTACACATGTACCTGTAGACCGATCTCCGGCGGTTCAGCACAGTCGCTGCCGTGGATGCATGGCAGGCGGATCTCGATGCGTTCGGACGCGCGTTCCGCTACGAGCGCGGCCGTCGCGGTCTCAGCCAGGAGCGGATGGGTCAGGAGCTCGGCATCGACCGCACCGAGGTCGGCCACATCGAGCGAGGCGAGCTCAACCTCAGCTTCGAGTACGCCGACCGGCTTGCCGCGACCCTCGGCTCCGACATGATCTCGCTCATCGAGCAGGGCAGAGGGATCGACGACGACGACGACCTCAAGGCGGCCGCGTCCGACGGTGAGGCGGTGCGGTCGGACCTTCGGCGCATCGCGCCACGGCGTTCGAAGCGCCGTCGTGGTTCACCGCCCAGCTGACCGGACCGACCGGCCCGACGGTCGGACTGACCGGACTGACCGGCCCGACGGTCTGACCTGCCTGACCTGTCGGACCGCGGCGTCTCGGATGGCGGCGGGTGGGAGCGGTGGGTGAGCAACCGAGAGGTCGGAAACCGGCTACCGAGATTGCGGATTCACTTCAGCTCGACGTCGAGCTACACATAGATAGCAGCAGCACGGCGACGGGCGGGATCACCGCACCGCTGGTCGGGGTTCACCGCACCGCCTGTCGTCGTGCTGCTGTCAGATCGCTGCACGCAGCGACCGGCTCCGCCTCGGCGGGATGCCCACCTCGTCGTGGGGCCGGAGCGCCTCGGTGATGGCCGGCCGCCTCTCCCGGCCGGTCGGATCCGGGTGCGACGTCGGTGCCGGGTCTGCGAGCTGTCCCAGAGCGGCTCGCAGTCCGGTGTCGTCGGCGGCGCGGCGGTGGTCGAGGTCGGGTGGCGGCGCCAGCGGTTCGCCCGCGCTCCACCGATCGTTTCGCTGGTCGACATCTTCGCCGCCTAGCGTTGTGCGTCTTATGGATCGCACCCTCATCATCGCCAAGCCCGATGCCGTCGAGCGTGGACTCGTCGGCGAGATCTTCGCCCGCTTCGAGCGCCGCAACCTCAAGATCGTCGCAGCCGAGCTGCGTCACGTCGACGCCGAGACCGCCGCCAAGCACTACGCCGAGCACGCCGACAAGCCGTTCTACGGCGAGCTCATCGAGTTCATCACCCGCAGCCCGGCGGTCGTGTTCGTCGTCGAGGGCCCCGAGAACACCTGGGAGGTGGCTCGCACCATGATCGGCGCCACCAACCCGCGCAGCGCGGCACCCGGCACGATCCGGGGGGACCTCGGCATCGAGTTCACCGAGAACCTGGTGCACGGCTCCGACTCGGCCGAGTCCGCCGAGCGCGAGATCGGCATCTGGTTCCCGAACCTGTAGGCCGCTGATCCCGGTTCCCCTCACCCCCTCACCCCCTCACCCCCTCACCCCCTCACCCCCCTCACCCCCTCACCCCCTCACCCCCCACCGGAGGGGGTCGGAGTGGGCCTCTCCGAGCGAACTGGCAGGCCAAAGCCGTCGTAAACGACGGACTCTGCCTGCCGGTTCGTGAGCGGCCTTGGCTCGTTGCTGTCCGTTCAGGTGACCTCGGCCGTCCTGGTCGGGGGATCCACCACCTGGGGGTCGGATCCAGCGATCATCCTCTGTTCCGTCTATTGCGGTTTCATTACGGAGCGGTAGGATCACGCCGGAACAACTCGCTCGGTTCGGGTTCTCGCACCGGGACATCAGCTCGGACCGCCCCGACGGCGTCGTCCAGGCTGACGTAGGGTTCGTTCCGCGCATCGCTCGCAGCACCGATCGCACCCCAGCCCCGCGATCGTCCCGTCCCGAGATCGAAACCTGCAATCCCCGGAGCGCCTCACATGGCCAACCAGAGCTTCTCCCCGCTCTCGACGCTGATGGGTCGCGACATGGCGGTCGACCTCGGCACGGCGAACACGCTCATCTACGTGCGGGGCGAGGGCATCGTGCTCAACGAGCCGTCCGTCGTCGCCATCAACACCACCGACGGCAGTCCCGTGGCGGTGGGCATCGAAGCCAAGCGCATGATCGGGCGCACCCCGGCCCACATCCAGGCCATCCGCCCGCTGAAGGACGGCGTCATCGCCGACTTCGACTACTGCGAGAAGATGCTGCGCTACTTCATCCAGAAGGTGCACCGCTCGCGGTGGGCCAAGCCGCGCATGGTCGTGGCCGTGCCGTCGGGCATCACTCCTGTCGAGCAGCGCGCCGTGCAGGAGGCCGCCGAGTTCGCCGGGGCCCGCAAGCCGGCCTACATCATCGAGGAGCCCATGGCCGCGGCCATCGGTGCCGGGCTCCCCGTCCAGGAGCCGACCGGCAACATGATCGTCGACATCGGCGGCGGCACCACCGAGGTGGCGGTCATCTCCCTCGGCGGTGTGGTCACGAGCCAGTCGGTCCGCGTCGGTGGCGACGAGCTCGACAACTCGATCATCAACTTCATCAAGAAGGAATACAGCCTCGCACTCGGAGAACGCACCGCCGAAGAGGTCAAGATGGCGCTCGGCTCGGCCTGGCCGCTCGAGCAGGAGCTGCACGCCGAGATCCGCGGTCGCGATCTCGTCACCGGTCTTCCCAAGACCATCGTCACGTCCACCGACGAGATCCGCGAGGCGCTGGCCGAGCCAGTCGCGGCGATCGTCGACGCCGTCAAGGTCACCCTCGACAAGACGCCGCCCGAGCTCGCGGCCGACATCATGGAGCAGGGCATCGTCCTTGCCGGTGGTGGCGCCCTGCTCAATGGCATCGATGCCCGTCTCGTGCACGAGACCGGCATGCCCATCGTCATCGCGCCCAACCCGCTCTACGCGGTGGCGATCGGTTCGGGGCAATCGCTCGAGGAGTTCGAAGCCTTGAAGGGCGTGCTGTTCTCAGCCAACGTCACCGGCTGATCGCACCGTGCCCTCTTCCCGGCGATCCGGGCGTTCGCGGTTCACCCTCGTCCTCCTCGTCCTCACGTCGATCACGTTGCTCACGCTCGACTTCCGCGGCTTCGGACCCCTTCAGACGGCGCGCAGCAGCGTCCTCGGCGTGTTCGCCCCGGTCGGCGACTTCTTCGGTGGGGTGTTCGAACCCGTGGGCGACGCCTGGTCGGGGGCGTTCGACCAGCGCGACCTCGCCGAGGAGAACGAGGAGCTGCGCCGTCAGATCGATGACCTCCAGGGCCAGGTCACCAGCGGTGAGGTGGCAAAGGAGTCGAACCGTGTGCTGCTCGAGCAGGTGGGCATCGAGTACCTCGGCGACGTGCAGACCGTTCAGGCCCGCGCCGTCGGGGGATCGATCAGCAATTTCGAGACCACGATCCAGATCGACAAGGGGGAGAGCTCGGGCATCGCCGTCGACATGCCGGTGGTCACCGGCAAGGGACTGATCGGGCGGGTGGTGCAGGTTTCGTCGAACAGCTCCACCGTCGAGCTGCTGACCAGCGGGAACTTCTCGGTCGGCTTCACCGCGGTGGGCAGCGTCGGCCCCGCGGTGCAGGGCGTGCTGACCGGCACGTCCGCCAGCGGCGGGCTCCGCGGTGCCGTCGACGTGCGCAACGACATCGGTCCGGGCCAGCTGCTGGTCACGAGTGGCACGCTCGGCAGCCCGTACCCGCAGGGGATCCCCATCGGGACGGTGACCGCGGTGAGCGATCAGCCCTCGACGCTCGAGCGCGCCGTCGACGCACAGATGTCGGCCAACCCGTCGGATCTCACCTACGTCACGGTCGTGCTGTGGACCGCACCCGTGATCGGGGAATGACGTGAAGCCCGCCGCACGGCTCGCACTCGTCCTGGCATCCACCGCGGTCCTGCAATGGGGGGTCTTCTCGCAATTGCGCATCGACGGCGCCGCCGCCGATCTCTTCTTGATCCTGGCGGTCACGGGCGGGATGACGAGCGGGCCCGAGCGCGGCGCGGTGGTCGGGTTCTTCGCCGGTCTCACCCTCGATCTGCTCTCGCAGACCCCGCTCGGTCTCGGTGCGCTCGTCTACGGCACCGTCGGCTACCTGAGCGGCCGTGCCGAAGGCCTGGTGCTCCGCTCGAACCGCCTGTTCCCGCCGCTTCTCGCCGCGGCCATGTGCGCCCTCGGGGTGGTGACCTATGCGGTCGCGGCGTGGATGTTGGGTCGCGATCGAGTCCTGGACCAGCACCTCGTGGTCATCGTCGCGGTGGTGGCGATCTCGGCCGCCGTCCTCGCTCCGCCCTACCTGCGCATCCTCCGATGGGTGTGGAAGGACGAGCGCGACCTCCGACCCCTGATGCACTGATGGGGACCCCTTCGATGTGCGGCCTGCGCGTGGTCGGTCCGCGGCGTGGCGCCCGCGGCCACCGTCGTCCGTTCCCGTGGTCAACTGGGTGGCGTCGTTCGCACCCGCGTCCCCCGATCCCCGATTCGCGCTGATCCGTGGAAGAAGCCTCAACCCGTCTCCGTCTGAGCATCCTCGGACTCGTCGCCGTCTCGCTCTTCGGCGCGCTCTTCGCCCGGTTGTACTACCTCCAGGTCATGGAGGCTCCGCAGTTCCAGGTGCAGGCCGAGGCCAACACGACCCGGACGATCACCGAGGAAGCGCCCCGCGGGCGGATCCTCGACCGCAACGGCGCGGTGCTCGTCGAGAACCGCACCTCGCTCGTGGTGAAGATGGACCGTCCCGAGTTCCTCGCGCTCCCCACGGCGGAGGCCGACGAGCTGAAGCTTCGGCTGGCCGCGGCCATCACGGACTTCGGCGTACCGACCAAGGTCTCCGACGTCGACGACGCGGTGAACGACAACCAGTTCGACGTCCTGCAGCCGGTCCCGGTCGCCATCGACGTTCCCGAGGCGCTCATGCTCTACATCGCCGAGCGCGAGAGCGAGTTCCCGAGCATCAGCGTGGTGCGCGAGTCGGTGAGGTCGTACCCCGACGAGGCCCGCGGTCCCACCGGGGCGCCGGCCGCGGCTCACGTGCTCGGCTACGTCGGTCCCATCAACGAGGAGGAGCTCGAGGCCAAGCAGGGGACGCGGGCCGAGCCGAAGGACAACCCCAAGCCCTACCAGCCGAATTCGAGCATCGGCAAGGGTGGGGTCGAGGCTGCTTACGAGGACGAGCTCCGTGGGACACCGGGCGAGCGCGTGCTCGAGGTCAACGCCAACGGCGATCCCGTCAAGACCGTGTCCTACACGCCGCCGATCCCCGGCAACGACGTCCAGCTGACGCTCGACCTCGACCTCCAGAAGGCGTCCGAGGCGGCCTTGGTGGAGATGCTCGACCGGCAGCGGGGAACGTCCCAGTCGGTGCGGGAGAACGGACGGCGCTACACGTTGAGCGCCGCGGCGCCGGGTGGTGCCGCGGTCGTGACCGACCCGGGGGACGGCGCCATCCGGGTGATGGCGTCCTATCCGACCTACGACCCCGCCGAGTTCGTCAACGGGATCAGCAAGACGCGCTACGACCAGCTCAAGGACGATCCGGCGCAGCCGCTGCTCAACCGGGCACTCCAGGGCCAGTACGCACCGGGGTCGACCTTCAAGCCGTTCACGGCGTTCGCGGCCATGCGGGCGGGACTCATGCAGCCGGGGGACACGGTCAACGACGACGGCGTCTACGAGCGTGCGAACGACGAGACGACGTGGTCGAACTACGACGATGCGGGTCACGGGCCGGTGAACCTCGCCAAGTCGCTCACCGTGTCGAGCGACTGGTACTACTACAACCTCGGCGACCTGTTCTGGTTGAAGGAAGGCACAGGGACAGGTCGGGTCGCGCCGAACGCCCAGCAGGACGGCTACCGCGAGCTCGGGTTCGGCAGCGCATCCGGCGTCGATCTGCCCGGGGAGTCGCGCGGGGTGGTCCCCGATCGGGAGTGGAAGGAGCAGCTGTACGACGCCATGTCGGAGGAGGACCAGAAGTACGGTTCGCCGGACTGGATCCCGGGCGACAACATGGCGATGGCCATCGGCCAGGGCGACATGCTCGTCACCCCGCTCCAGCTGGCGAACGGCTATGCGACGCTGGCCAACGGCGGGACCGTGCACCAGCCGCACATCGTGTGGCGCATCCTCGCCCCGCCGACCAGCTCGTCCGATCCCCAGGCCGTCGTCCGCGAGATCGAGCCTGTCGTCGTCCGCCAGATCGACCTCGATCCCTCGTTCCTCGAAGCCGCCGGCGCGGGCCTCGAAGGTGTGCTCACCACGGGGACCGCGGCACCGGTCTTCCGAGGTTTCGATCTGGCGGTGTACCCGATCGCGGGAAAGACCGGAACGGCCCAGGTGGAAGGAAAGGTGGACTCGTCGTGGTTCGCGGCGTACGGCCCGGTGGGCTACCCGTCCTTCGCGGTGGCCGCCGTGCTCGAGGAGGCCGGTGACGGGTCCGACGGCGGCGCGCCCGTGGTCCGGCGCATCTTCGAGCACACCTCGGGGCAGCAGGAGACCGCGGCCGCCGACATCGACGCGGGGGCCGAGTAGCCATGCCGATCAATTCGGCCACGCGCACCAACGCCGGCTTCGGCGGGACCCAGTCGCTTCTCGGCCGCGACCGCAGCAGAGGCGACCTCTCCGCGCCGCTGCGCCACATCGATCCGATCCTGCTCGTGTGCTCGCTGGCCCTCGCCGCCCTCGGCGTCTTGATGGTGTACTCCACCACTCGGGAAGAGGCTGGTGTCAGCTTCCTGATGCGGCAGGGCGCCTTCGTCGGCATCGGTGCCGGCGTGATGGTGGTGACGGCGTTGGTCGACTACCACCGGATCCGGGATTGGGCCTGGGCGCTCTACGGCGCGGCGATGGTGCTGCTCGTGCTCGTGCTCTCACCGCTCGGTGTCGAGCGCGGCGGCGCCCAGGCGTGGTTCGACCTCGGACCGGTGTCCATGCAGCCGTCGGAGTTCACGAAGTTCGCGGTGATCGTGCTGCTCGGCGCGCTGCTCGCCGAGTGGTGGGGAGAGCTCGACCTGCGGCGTCTGGGCATCGTGCTCCTGGTGGCCGGAGCACCCATGGGGCTCATCATGTTGCAGCCCGACCTCGGGACGGTGCTGGTCATCGTGTCGATCGTGCTGGGCATGCTGCTCGTGGGCGGCCTGCGCGGGCGCTACATCCTCGCTCTGAGCATCTTCGGGCTCGTCGGGGTCGTGATCGCCCTCAACTCCGGGGTGTTGAAGCAGTATCAGGTCGATCGCCTGACGACCTTCCTCGAGTCGGACAGCACGCCGGTCGAGGGTGCGACCCGTGCCCAGCTCGACGCCCGCCTCAACGTCGACCAGAGCAAGATCACCATCGCCAACGGCCGGGTGACCGGCATGGGTCTGTTCGAGGGGCCCCAGACGCAGCGTGACTTCGTGCCCGAGCAGGAGACCGACTTCATCTTCACCGCGGTGGGGGAGGAGCTCGGCTTCATGGGTGCGGCAACGGTGCTGGGGTTGTATGCGGTGATCATGTGGCGGATCTGGCGCATCGCCGGCCTGTCGCTCGACGAGCTCGGCACGCTCTACGCCGCCGGCGTGCTCGCCATGTTCACCTTCCAGGTGTTCGAGAACGTTGGCATGACGATGGGCATCATGCCGGTGACCGGCATCCCGCTCCCGCTGTTCTCCTACGGCGGCACCAGCGTGATAGCGACCTTCGCCGCGCTCGGACTGGTCATGAACGTCCACATGCGGAGGTTCCGCTAGACCCAATGCCGTTCGGCGAGAAGGACGTCGGGGCAATTTGGTGGTTGGAGGCCGACGCTGGCTGTGCAGCGATCGACCCAGCGAGCAACGCAGCAACGATGACCAATGCCGCGACCGCGGCCTTGGAGCGGGCGCGAACCTTCGATTCGGTTTCCCTTCCGCCGGCTTCCCCGGCCGACGCTTCTTCGATGTCGACATGAACTCCTCCGATATCAGGAGTCCGCCCAACAGGGGTGTGCCCAGACCCCGCAGCCGCCAGGTTCGCGTGTTCATCGCCGGGTTCGGTACCATTCACCCAAATGCATGATCTTTGGTCCCAGCTGGAGCCCCTGCTGGCAAAGGTCCAGAAACCCGCTCGCTACATCGGCCTCGAAGACGGTTCCCAGTCACCCCAGCCCGACCGGGCGAAGGTCAACTGGCTCCTCATCTATCCGGACACCTACGAGATCGGCCTACCCAACCAGGGTCTGCAGATCCTCTACGAAATCCTGAATGAGCGCTCCGATGCGCTTGCGGAACGGTCCTACGCCCCATGGGTCGACCTCGAGGAGCTGTTGCGCGCCCACGGGTTGCCCCTGTTCTCGGTCGACACCCATCGGGCTGCGGCTGACTTCGACGTCCTGGCGTTCAACGTGTCGGCCGAGCTCGTCTACACGAACGTCCTCAACTGCATCGACCTCGCCGGCGTCCCCGTCCGCAGCGCGGCGCGCGGCGTCGACCACCCTCTCGTCATCGCGGGTGGGCACTGCACCTACAACCCCGAGCCGCTCGCCGACTTCGTCGATGCCGTGGTGCTCGGCGACGGGGAGGAAGCCGTCGGCGAGATGACCGAGGTCATCGCGGCATGGAAGGCGGCGGGGGCGGCCGGTGAGCCCCACCACAGCCGCGAGCAGGTGCTGCGCGACCTGGCCCGGGTCCCCGGCGTGTACGTCCCCTCCCTCTACGACGTGGCCTACCACGACGATGGCCTCATCGAGGCGGTCTCCCCGCGGTTCGCCGATGTGCCCGGCCTCGTCGAGAAGCGGACCATCGCCGACCTCGGCGACTGGCCGTACCCCAAGAACCAGCTCGTGCCGCTCACCGAGGTCGTGCACGACCGGCTCAACGTCGAGGTGTTCCGGGGCTGCACGCGGGGTTGCCGCTTCTGCCAGGCCGGCATGATCACGCGCCCGGTGCGCGAGCGGCCCGCCGACCAGGTTCGTACGATGGTCACCGATGGCATCCGTCGCACCGGGTACGACGAGGTCGCGCTGACCTCGCTGTCCACCGCCGACTACAGCGGCGTCGAGGCGATCGTGCGCGACGTCATCGATGTGGACGTCAACAACCAACAGGTGTCCGTGTCGCTGCCCAGCCTCCGGGTCGACGCCTTCACCGTCGGGATCGCGACGCAACTCGGGCGGGCCCGCCGCAGCGGGCTCACGTTCGCACCGGAGGCCGGCACGTGGCGGATGCGCCAGGTCATCAACAAGCTCATCCGCGAGGAGGATCTCTACGAGGCGGTCGAATCCGCGTTCTCGCAGGGCTGGCGCCGGGTCAAGCTCTACTTCCTCACCGGGCTGCCCACCGAGACCGACGAGGACACCCTCGGCATCGCCGAGCTCGCCAAGAACTGCGTTGCCATCGGCAAGCGCCACACGCAATCGGCATCGGTCACGGTTTCGGTCGGCGGGTACGTGCCCAAGCCGTTCACGCCGTTCCAGTGGTTCGGGCAGAACACCGCCGAGGAGCTGCGCCGCAAGGTGAACCTCGTGCGCGACGCCACCCGGCACACGCGGGGCGTCCAGGTGAAGTGGCACGACCCGAAGGCGTCGGTGGTCGAGGGCATCGTCAGTCGGGGCGATCGCCGTCTCGGTGCGGTCATCGAGGACGTCTGGCGGAGCGGCGGCACGTTCCAGGAGTGGTCGGAGAAGTTCGACGACGCGTTGTGGACCGAGTCGATGGAACGGGCCGGCCTCGACCTCGATTGGTACGTGCACCGGCACCGCACCGAGGACGAGGTCCTCCCGTGGGACCACATCTCCGCAGGGCTGCACAAGGACTTCCTCTGGCAGGACTGGCGCGACGCCCTCGACGAGCTCGGCCTCGAGGACTGCCGGTGGACGCCGTGCTACGACTGCGGCGCGTGCACGGGCTACTCGATCGAGCACATCGTGGCGTCGGCGACCCCACCGGCCGGCGGGTCGCAGGGCACCGGCCAGGACCTCGCGAGCGGGGGTGCCGTGCCGGTCGCGCTGCTCGGCGTGAAGCCACGCGCCGCCGATGCCGAACCACCGGTCACCGTCGAGCCCGTCGGTGCCGGAGCTGGGACCGGGGTGGCTTCGGGAGGCGGATCGTGAGGGTCCGCTTCCGCTTCACGAAGCTGGGCAAGGTGCGCTTCACCAGCCACCGCGACGTCGCACGCATCTGGGAGCGGGCGTTGCGCCGGGCCGCGCTTCCCGTGGCCGTCACCGAGGGGTTCTCCCCGCGTTTGAAGGTGCACTTCGGTCTCGCAGCACCGACGAGCTACGAATCGCTGGGCGAGTACCTCGACATCGACTTCACCGGGCCCATGGACATCGCCGAGCTCCCGGCGCTGCTCACCCCGCTGCTGCCCGTCGGCATCGACGTCCACGCGGCCGAGGTCGTCAGCACGCGTGGCGTCTCGTTGCAGCAGGCGGTCACGAGCTGCACCTGGGACGTCGAGGTCCCTGGCCTGACCGCCGACGCGCTGGCGGGCGAGGTCGAGCGGGTCCTCGCCGCGGACGAGCTCGTCGTCACGCGCGAGCGCAAGGGCCAACCGGTCACCGACGACATCCGCCCCGGCATCCTCGGCCTCGAGGTGCTGCCGGTGCCCGACCACGACGCCGGCAGCATCCTCCGGGCCGAGCTCGCCACCCAGCCGCGGGGGCTCCGCCCCGCCGAGCTGCTCGCCGCGTTCGACCCTCCGCAGGAGGAGGGCCGGGTCCGCCGCATCGCACAATGGATCATCGACGACGGCTCCGAACCGCGCGAACCCCTGGCCAGCCCCCTCGTTGGGGCGCCGGCGGGACCGCTCGCGGCGGAGCCCACGCACGCGCAACGGCGTGCGTCATGAGAAGGGACGACCACCATGACCGACTCGGTCATCAACGACGACAGCGGATCGGGCACACCCCGCCGCGAACCCGCCGACGAACCGCCCTCGGGCCGAGGCGCCGACCGCCGTGCCGAGCCCACCTCGCCGGCTGAGGCCCGCCCGTCTGCTCAGTCCGACGGCACCCAGTCGGCAGCATCGGGCACCGGACCCGATGGTGAGCCGCGACCGCGACGACGTCGCGGTTCGCGTGGTGGCCGGGGTCGAGGGGGGGCCGGTGGCGGTCAGGCCAGTTCCTCGTCCGACGGCGGAGCCACGCCGGTCGACCCGACGGGAGCGACCGGATCCCCCGCAACCTCTGGAACGACCCCAGGCCCACGCGGAGCGACCGCGGGGGGCGGAGCTGCCGGTGACCGCACCCCCCGCGCCCCCAAGACCGGCGCGGGTTCGAAGCCCTCGACCGGCCGGGGGTCCTCGCCGGCGGACATGGACCGGTCACGATCCGGGAACAAGGGTGGGCGATCGCGCCCGCGTGGGGCGGAAGACGAGGGCATCGACCGTCGACCCGACGAACTGCCCGAGCGGTCCTTCGAGGGCAAGCCCCGCACCACGGAGGCCGCCGAGAAGGCGCTGGTCCGCAAACCCAAGATCGGCGACACCCGACCTGCTCCCGATGGACCCGCTCGCGACGCGGCCCCTCGCGCCGCCGGCCCCGCGGCAGACGGCTCCGGTGGCGCGGCAGGGGGAGGCGCCAAAGCCAAGAACCGACGCCGCCGCGGTGGCCGCGGTCGCGGGGGCTCGGCCGGAGCAGGACAATCGGGGGGAGCAGGACAATCGGGGGGTCAGGGCAGCGGTCAGCGCTCCGGCAACCGCGGGGGTGCGAAGCCGGGCGCCGGAGGTCGCAACAAGCCCGTCGAGGCCATCCTGGCCAGCGGTGCGGTCGACCTCGACGACGACACGCTCGGCAAGCGACGCGGCCGGTCCCGCAACGGGCGACCGGTCGGGCGCTACCTCATGACGGTCTCAGCCCGCGCCGAGGCCACGCAGATCGCGGTCCTCGAGGGCCGCACGCTCATCGAGCACTACGTGTCGCGACCGTCCGACGACATCTCGCAGATCCACGGCAACATCTACCTGGGCCGGGTGCAGAACGTGCTGCCCGGCATGGAGGCCGCCTTCGTCGACATCGGCACTCCGAAGAACGCCGTGCTGTACCGCGGCGATGTGCAGTACGACGCCGAGGACATCGAGCAGAAGGGCTCGAACGCCCGCATCGAGGACATCCTCAAGGCCAAGCAGACCATCATCTGCCAGGTCACCAAGAACCCCATCGCCCACAAGGGCGCCCGCCTCACCCAGGAGGTGAGCATGCCGGGCCGGTTCGTGGTGCTCATCCCCAACAGCTCCACCTACGGCATCTCCAAGCGGCTCCCCGACGACGAGCGCAAGCGCCTCCGCTCGATCCTCGACAAGGTGAAGCCGGCGCAGCACGGCCTCATCGTCCGCACCGCGGCCGAAGGCGTCACCGATTCCGAGATCCAGGCCGACGTCCTCCGGCTGCTCCAGCAGTGGGAGAACATCGAGCAGCTCGCCAAGACCGCGGGACCGGCGTCGCTGCTGTACCGCGAGCCCGACATGGCGGTCCGGGTCATCCGCGAGGAGTTCAACGACGACTACCGCGGCGTCATGATCGACGACCGGGCGCTGTACGAGGAGATCCACGGCTACGTGTCGGCGATATCGCCCGCATTGGCCGATCGCGTGCAGTTCTACGACACCGAGACGGAACCGCTGCCCATCTCGGAGCGCTTCCACGTGCACGAGCAGCTCCACAAGGCGCTCGACCGCAAGGTGTGGCTGCCGTCCGGTGGCTCGCTCATCATCGAGCACACCGAGGCGCTCACCGTCATCGACGTCAACACCGGCAAGAACGTCGGCTCGTCGAGCCTCGAGGAGACGGTGTTCCGCAACAACCTCGAAGCTGCCGTCGAGATCGCCAAGCAGCTCCGCCTCCGTGACATCGGGGGCATCATCGTCATCGACTTCATCGACATGGAGATCCGCGGGAACCGCGAGAACGTCATCCGGACGTTCCGCGACGCGCTGGCGCGCGACAAGACGCGGACGCAGGTCTTCGACATCTCCGAGCTCGGGCTGGTCGAGATGACGCGCAAGCGCATCGGCGAGGGGCTGCTCGAATCGTTCTCGACGCTGTGTCCCGAGTGCGAGGGGCGTGGCGTCATCATCGAGCAGGCGCTGATCGGTTGACGGCACCCGTCAACGAGATCCACCTCTCGTTTGGGATTCGGTGGGGTCCATCCGGTAGGGTTGCACCCCTATGTATGCGGTCATTTCCTCCGGTGGCAAGCAGTACCGGGTCTCCGAAGGTCAGCAGGTCGACCTCGAGCTCCTCGGTGATGTCGAAGAAGTCACCCTCCAGCCCGTCCTCCTCGTCGATGGCGACGCCGTCCTGGCGACACCATCCGAACTGGCCGCCGTCACGGTGACCGGTCGGGTCGTGGGGTCCACCAAGGGCCCCAAGATCACGGGGTTCACCTACAAGAACAAGTCGAACCAGCGCCGGCGGTGGGGTCACCGTCAGAGCTACGACACCGTCGAGATCACCAGCATCAAGAAGGGCTGATCATGTCGAAGACCAAGGGTGGCGGTTCCACCAGGAACGGCCGCGACTCCCAGAGCAAGCGCCTCGGCGTGAAGCGGTTCGACGGTGAGGTCGTCACGGCCGGCACCATCATCGTGCGCCAGCGTGGCACCCGCATCCATCCGGGCGAGAACGTGGGCAAGGGCGGCGACGACACCCTGTTCGCCACCTCCGACGGCAAGATCAAGTTCGGCGCGCGCAAGGGCCGCAAGCTCGTCGACGTCCTGCCGGCCTGACCGACACCGCGTCGACCCCGGGTCGATCGCAGCAGATCTGGACGATGCCCCGGCCTCGAGCCGGGGCATCGTCGCGCTCGGGGACCGTCGAGTAGGGCCGTCGTCGAGCGATCCGGGCCGGCGGGCGCCGGTCAGACCGTGGTCCACACCGAAGAGGCCGGGCGGACCCATCCGGTGAGGTCGACGGCCTGGCCGAGCGCGAACCGATCGGTCATGCCGGCGACGTAGGTGACGGCGGCGCGGAAGGCGGTGAGGTCGCCCGCGTCGGCGACCTGGTGGACGTAGGCCGGTGGCAGCTGCTCGGGACGGTGCCCGAAGTGCTCGACGAGCCGCTGGAGCAGGTCGCGGACCTCACGGGCCTGCGCCCGGGACTCGGGCCGCATGTAGATGCGCTCGTAGTTGGTCTGGCGGAACGCGGCGAGCGCCTCGGCCAACGGTTCGGTCATGCCGACGTGGCCGGATGACGACGTTGCCTCGATGACCCCCCGGATGAAGGCGTCGAGCTGCTGGGGCCGACGGTGGCCGCAGCGCTGGCGCACGATCGGGGGGAGATCGTCGGGTTCGACGATGCCGGCGCTGACGGCGTCTTCGAAGTCGTGGCACACGTAGGCGATGCGGTCGGCCCAGGACACGACCTCGCCCTCGGGCGTCGAGGGGGCCGGACGCGACCACGAGTGGTTGCGGATGGCGTCGAGGGTCTCGAGGCACAGGTTGAGCGGCGCGAGCACGACGTCGGCTCCCCACACCGCGTGGTCGAAGCCGTCGGGGAGGTAGTCGGCGAAGGCATCCTCGCTCGGGTGGCCGCCGGGGCCGTGGCCGCAGTCGTGACCCTCGGCCGCCGCGGCGATGAGCGAGGTGTTGAGCCCGAGCGCCCGCCCGATGGCGGTGGCGACCTGGCTGACCTCGAGCGCGTGGGTGAGGCGGGTACGCTGGTGGTCCGAGGGGGCGACGAAGACCTGCGTCTTGCCGGCGAGGCGACGGAACGCCGTGGCGTGGAGGATGCGGTCGCGGTCGCGCTCGAAGCAGGTGCGGTACTCGTCGGGCTTCTCGGTCCGTCGGCGCGATCCGGCCCCCGCAGCACGCGTCGCTGCGGGGGACAGGATCTCGGCCTCGAGCTGCTCGCGGCGCTCGCGGGGGAGCAGCCGGGGCGGACCGACCGACGCCGCGCCCCGATGGGCCAGCGCGACGCCCGTCGGGCCGGGCGTGCCGGCCATGGTGGACGCCCACAAGCTGACGCGTTCGGTGTCGGCGAGCGTGACCTTCGGGTCGCGAGCGTCGGTGAGACCGTCGTGGGGGAGGAATCGGGCCATCCCTGCACGGTACGTGGCTGTGGTGACAGGAACCGTGACGTTGCCTGTCCTTCCGGCACCTCTCGGGCCCCGCGAGCCCAGTTCCGGACACGATCAACTAAGGTCTTCGGGATCCGTCCGCTGTCGTCATGGCCCGTAGGTGCCCGCGACTGCACCGGTCCCGTGGGTCATCCGAACTATCCCTCAAGTGCGAGCCGAGAGGTGACGATGACTTCGACGGACAACGAAGGGGTTCCTGTGAGTCCAGCGACGATCGAGCCGCCACATCGGGAGTTCGCATGCCGAGCACGGGCGCGTACCATCGTTCGCCGGTTCGGGCGCGGTGTCCGTCGGCGTGGGCTGTTCGGTGACCGCGGGGCGACCCTGACCGAGTATGCGCTGGGCTTCGCGCTCATCGTCGTCGCCACGCTGCCGGCGGTCCAATGGCTCAATACCGAGGCCGGAAACGAGACCAACAACCAGGCGGAATGCGTCTCCATGCGCCCCCCTCCCGAGAGCTGCCAGGTCCGTGCCGCCATCCCGCCGCCACCAGATCCTGGTGGCGAGGACGAGGAGCCCGAGGACCCGGATGTGGAAGCCCCGGACCCCTGTGCTCCGGTGGAGGGGATCCTCCCCCCAGGCTGCGAGGAACCCGAACCCCCACCCGAACCGAACGTCGGCACGATCGCGCCCCCCGTGGGTGGAACGGCGGACGGCAAGCAGTTCACGAACACCGTGGTGACGGTGACCGCGGCCGACGGCTCGCCCGTCGCCAACGCGCGCGTCGTGCTGCGCCACGCCATCACCGACCCGGTCAACGAGGCGTTCTTGGCGGCCTGCACGACCGACGACACCGGTTCGTGCACCGTGACCTTCAACT
Organism: uncultured Rhabdothermincola sp.; assembly: GCA_964525005.1. Taxonomy (GTDB): domain Bacteria; phylum Actinomycetota; class Acidimicrobiia; order Acidimicrobiales; family Acidimicrobilacustridaceae; genus CAZALT01. The sequence continues at coordinate 16,842 of CAZGEF010000008.1, read as the reverse complement.
CGCCCTATCCGGGCACCAAGAAGGTGACGGTCTCACGGCACGGGGTCTACACCACGCTCCCGGTCAACGGCATGACCGAGGTCTACGAGGTCACCTGGTGACGCGAGCCGCCTCCCGACTCCGATCGCGAGCAGGCCTCGGCCGGGGCGACGAGGGCGTCGCGCTGGTCGAGGTGGTCCTCGTCATGCCGGTTTTCATCGTGCTCATCTTCGGGATCATCGAGTTCGGGATCTTCTTCCGCGACAAGTCGACCTTGGTCGACGCCGCGGCCGAGGGCGCACGGTGGGGAGCGGTGCAGGGGCCTGATCCCCGCTACATCACGAACCCCCTCGACGACGACGAGGAGGTGGCGGTCACCGCGGACTACTCCATCGTTGCCGCGATCCGCGAGGGCACCGCGTCGTTGTCCAAGGAGCACATCGAGCGGGTCGTGGTCTACAAGGGAGACAACCCCCGCTACGGCAACGCGCTCGAGCAGGTGCCGGAGGCGTGCAAGACCGCGACGACCTCGGTGAGCGGGCTCTGCAACGTCTACGTCGGCAACGAGGCGTTCCTCGCGGTGCAGGAGGGCAACATCGACTACTTCAAGTGCGGGACAGGTCTCGCCTGCGGGTGGCGCCCCCAGGATCGCGACGACGGGCCCGATCCGTCCGAGATCGACTACATCGGGGTCTACATCGCCTACGCGCAGCCGACCGTCACCGGGTTCTTCGGGTCGTCGCGCCTGCTCGAGCAGGCGACGCTTCTCCGCCTCGAGCCGGGAGCGGTCGAATGATCCGGCTGAGGTCGAATCGGGATCGGCTCGAAGGTGACCGGGGCGCCGCGGTCGTCGAGTTCGCGTTGGCGATGCCGATCCTGGTCCTGCTCGTGATGGGCGCCATCGATTACGGCGCCGGGTGGATGGCCGATACGGGCCTGGTCCGTGCCGCCAGCATCGCAGCCCGCACGGGAGCCTCGCAGGGTGACAAGCCCTTGGCCGACTTCGACGTCCTCCAGTCGGTCGGTGGGTCGATGGAGAGCATCGGGAACCTCGAACTGACCAAGGTGGTCGTCTACAAGGCCACCGGTGACGGCAAGCCACCTCAGAACTGCCTTTCCGCCGATGTCGGCATCGCCGGGTTGTGCAACGTCTACACCGCCACGAAGACCTACACGACCGACCCGGTCGGCTTCCCGCGAACCGGCGGCGCTGATCCCAGTTGCGCGCCGGGGGCGTGGGACTACTCGTGGTGCCCGACGACCCGCGACAACGAGGCTCCGGACTTCGACCACCTCGGGGTGTACCTCGAGGCGACCTTCGATCCACCGGCAGGATTCCTGGCGACGAGCCCGAAGATCACCGCCTATGCCGTGTACCAGGTCGAGCCGAGAGTCGCACTACCAGAGGGATGACCATGACGATGCACGAACATCTCGGAGGCACCCGTGCCCGGCGTGCTCGCCACGGGAGCGGTCGCGCCGGGATGAACGCGCACGAGCCCGACGTCGAGGTGCGTGATGGCGAGCGGGCCCGCGGCGAACGGGGCTACTTCATCGCGCTGACCGCGCTGCTCCTCCTGCCGATGCTGGCGTTCACCGGCTTCGCCACCGACCTCGGGGCTTGGTACGCACGAGCCGCCGCGATGCAGCGCGCCTCCGACGCCGCCGCCCTCGCCGGCGTCGCCCACCTTCCCGATCAGGGCGCGGCGATCGCCGCGGCGCGACGGGTGGCGGCCCAGAACGGCTTCGAGCAGTCCGACACCGTCGACGTGACGATCGAACCGCGAGGGCAGCGCCTCCGAGTGGATATCGCGGATGCCGAGGTATCCCAGTACTTCACGTCGATCTTCCGGGACGACGTGGGCGTGGAGCGGGGTGCGACTGCGGAGTATGTGCTGCCGGTGAGTTTGGGAAGCGCCCGCAACTACCTGGGGTCGGGAACCCTGGTGAACGCCTCGGGGGTCAACGCGATCACAGGCGTATCCGGAGGTAACAGCGCTCGAGACAACTTCTGGTTGTCTGTGAACGGTCCATGCTCAAGTGCCGAACAGGGCGATCTGCTCCTGCCGATCAGTACGGGAAACTTCTCTGGTGGCTCCTGGCGAGGGTGTTTCGGGTCTACGATAACTGACCGTCGAGGCGGGGCCGACCCCTATTGGGATGACAGTGGTTACTACTACGCGGTAAAGGTCCCCGCAGACTATCCAGCGTCTGCCGGCCCGATTCGGGTTCAGGTGTTCGACGCATCTCGTTGTGACGGCATCGCGGGTGAGAACAAGGACATTGGAACGTTCACAACCCAGTTCGACCTGCGAAGTTGGGATACGACTCCGTGGGATCCAAAGGACAACGATGAGATCATCTCAACCCGGAGCTTCGCGAGCCGTTCGGCATGCACCAGCTCCCATTCTGACTGTGCCACCGGGACCACCCCGTCGGCCACGACCAACCGCACTTGGCACAACCGATGGTGCACACTGGGTACGATAAACGCGCCCAAGCCCGGTGCGATCTACTTCGTTCAAGTGAGGACCTTCACCCCTGGCGGCGACCTGTCCAATACTCCCCAGCAGTACATCAACAACTTCTCACTGCGGGCGGCGACAGGATCGTCGGGCTTCGCAGCCTGCACCACCGACGAATTCGACCCGAATATCGCCAGCACGGCGACAGATAGGGAACGTTGTCCTCAGATGTATGCTGCGAACTTCCTCTCGATCTACGCAAATGTTGCGGCTACTCCGGTGTTCTATCTTGCGAACATCGAGAAGGAGCACTCGAACAAGAACATGACCGTGTGGTTGTTCGACGCCGGAGAGGGTATCGCGTCGATGGAACTCCTCAACCCCCTCTACACCACAAATGCATCCCAGTCTCCGGTCACGTTCGATTGGGAAGTAATTCGTCAAGCGTCAGATGATGTTGCACCCACCGGCGGTTGGAGTGGTAGGACATCGAAGCTGGACACCTTGGGAACGAGCCGGTCCGACGACAGCGCCAAATGCGGAACGAACAATGCTCAGCGTGGACCGAACCGTTTGAGCGGCCAGAAGTATAACGACCGTCTCTTGCAGTTGAAGTACGATCTTCCGACAGATATCCAAGCGGCCTACAACGGGCGAACTTGGTGGCGTATTCGCTACGCTACGAAGACGGGATGCGCATCCCAGGACCGTACGACCTGGAGCGTGACCATCACCGGTGACCCGGTGCGACTGGTCGAGTAGTCGGGCTGCGGCCTGGCTGCTGGGCACTAGCCTGCCCGCGTGTCCGGTTTCGTCGACGAGTCCCAGATCCACCTTCGTGCCGGTGACGGCGGGGCGGGGTGCATCTCGTTCCGTCGTGAGGCCCACGTGTCCAAGGGTGGCCCGGACGGGGGCGACGGGGGCTCCGGCGGCGACGTGTGGCTCGTCGCCGACCGCAACGTGGCCTCGCTGCTCGGCTTCAAGGACCACCCGTTCCGGCGGGCCGACGACGGCGCCCACGGCTCGGGCAAGAAGCAGCACGGGCGCAGCGGGCGCGACCTCATCGTCCCGGTCCCCGAGGGCACCGTCGTCCTCGACCGCTTCACCGGTGAGGTCATCGCCGACCTCGTCACCGAGGGCGACCGCTTCCTCGGCGCTGAGGCCGGCAAGGGCGGCAAGGGCAACGCTCGGTTCCTGTCGAACCGTCGCCGGGCACCCAGCTTCGCCGAGCAGGGCGAGGTGGGCACCGAGGTCTGGTACAACCTCGAGCTCAAGCTCATGGCCGACGTGGCGCTCGTCGGCTTCCCCAACGTCGGGAAGTCGACGTTGATCTCGCGCATCTCTGCCGCCAAGCCCAAGATCGCCGACTACCCGTTCACCACGCTGGAGCCGAACTTGGGCGTCGTGCGGCTCGACGACGGCCGTGAGTACGTCGTCGCCGACATCCCCGGGCTCATCGAGGGGGCCAGTGAGGGCAAGGGGCTCGGGTTCCGCTTCCTCCGCCACATCGAACGGGCGCGGGTGCTGGTGCTGCTCCTCGACCTCGCCGGCGGCGCCGACAGCACCACGACGATCGCCACCCAGGCCGAGGTCCTCCTCGACGAGATCGGCGCGTACGATCCCGAGCTCCTCGACCGGCCCCGGCTCGTCGTCGGTTCCCGCGCCGACCTGGCCGCCTCGCTCGGGACCCTCGCCGAGGAGCTCGATGCCGACGTCCTCGACGAGTTCTCAGCTCAGGAGCGGGCCGAGCTGGAAGCCGACTCGACGCGCATCGCCGATCTCGACGTCGACCTGGTCGTGTCGTCGATGACCGGTGACGGGCTTCCCCAGCTGGTGGGCCGCCTGGCCGACCTCGTCGCGACGGCACGTGCCAGCGAGTCCGAGAGCACCGAGGGATTCGTCGTCCACCGACCGGTCCCCGAGGGGGTCACCGTCGAGCGCGAGATGGACGGCAGCTTCCGTGTGGTCGGTCGCCAAGCGGAGCGCGCCGTGGCGCTGTCCGACCTCACCAACCCCGAGGCGCTCGACTACGCGACGAACCGCCTGGAGCGTCTCGGCGTGTACAAGGCGCTCGAACGCGCCGGGGTCCGCGAGGGAGAGGTCGTCCACGTCGGTCGCCTCTCGTTCACCTACGAACCCGATAGCTGACGAACAACCCGCTCGCCACGCTGCCCGAGATCGCGCCGTTGGCGTGGCGAGCTTGCCACCAGCCACGGAGGCAGGTGCGAAGCCGCTGGGGACACCCCAGAACAGGCTGGTGCTCGGAGATGGTGAGGAGACGGCGGAGACGATGGCAGACTGTCTGCCATGATTGCCACCATCGATGGCACAGGCCGACCGGTCGTACCCAAGGCGATCCGTGATCGCCTGCACCTAGGCGCTGGCTCACAGGTCGAGGTCGATGAACACGACGGCATCGTCACCATTGGGCCGCGCGCCGCCGAGGTCGAGCTCGTCGTCGCCGAGGGCGGCCTCGTCGCGGTGCCGACCGACGAGGTCGCCCCGCTCGCGGCTGAGGTGGTCCGCGCCACGCTCGACGTTGTCCGGCGGTGAACTTCGTCGACACGAGTGTGGTCGTCCCTGCGCTGGTCGCGACACATGAGGCACACGACATCGCACACCGCGTCGCGACCGGCACCCAGGTCGTCGCACATGCCCGGCTCGAGGCGCACTCGGTGCTCACCCGCATGCCGTCGCCCTATCGGCTGGAGGGATCGACCGCTTCGCCGATCCTCGACAGCTGGTTCCCCGTCGACCGGGTTGCGGTGCCCTCTGCCGCGCTGAGCACCGGCGTGGTCGGCACACTTGCCGACGCCGCCATCGACGGCGGCGCGGCCTACGACGGTCTCATCGCGCTGACCGTTGCCGAGGACGGTGGCGTGCTGCTATCGCGTGATGGACGGGCGATCGACGTGTACGAGCGGGTTGGTGTCGAGCGCCGGTTGATCGCGTGAGGAGGCGTGGCGCGGGTGCAGTCGGTGATGATGGGGCACGGGTCGATGTGGATCGAAGAGCTCGGCCGACCAGGGGGCACCGTCCATGATCGTGGTCGCCAAGATCGGGACGTCCTCGGTCACCGATGCCGATGGTGCCGTGTCGCGCGGTGCCATCGTGAAGCTCTCGGCCGAGGTGGCCGCGCTGCGCGCCGAAGGTCACGCGGTGGTCGTCGTGTCGTCGGGGGCCATCGGCGCCGGGCTGCCCGCCATCGGTCTCGGGGGCGACAAGCGCCCTCGGGATGCCGTGACGCTCCAGGCCGTCGCGGCCGTCGGCCAGCCCCGCCTCATGGACGAGTACGGTCGGGCACTCGGTGACCACGGACTCGTACCCGGGCAGGTGCTCCTCGCGCCGCTCGACTTCATGGAGCGCCGTCAGTACCTCCAGGCCCGTGGGACCCTGACCCGCCTGCTCGAGCTCGGCGTCGTCCCCGTCGTCAACGAGAACGACGCCATCGCCGACGACGAGATCCGCTTCGGTGACAACGACCGCCTCGCCGCGCTCGTCGCCCACCTGGTCGGTGCCGACCTGCTGGTGCTGCTCACCGACACGATGGGCCTGCTCACCGCCGATCCGCGCGTGGACAGCTCGGCCTCGCTCATCGAGGAGATCGTCGAGGTCGACCACACGCTCGAGGCCCTCGCCGGGGGACCGGGCACGGTGGGTGGCAGCGGCGGCATGGCCTCGAAGCTCGCGGCCGCCAAGATCGCGGCGTGGTCCGGGGTCCGCACGGTCATCGCCGCCGCCACGCGCCATGGCGTGCTCCTCGACGCGGCTCACGGCGCATCGGGTGTCGGCACCACCGTGCTCCCGCACGACCGGCGCCTTCCGGCGCGCAAGCTGTGGATCGCGTTCGCGGTCGGCTCGGCCGGGACGATCGTCGTCGACGACGGCGCCCGCGCCGCGCTGCTCGGAGGTCGGGCATCGCTGCTCGGCGCCGGAGCGGTGTCGGTGGCGGGCCGCTTCGAGCCGGGTGATGCCGTCGAGATCGTGGGGTCGGACGGCCAGGTCTTCGCCAAGGGTCTGGCCGCGGTGGACGCACCGACCGCTGCCTCGATGGCGGGGCGACGCCGGGGGGATCTCCCGGCGGGCGTTCCGGGCTACCTGGTGCACCAGGCCGACCTCGTGACGTTGCCCTAGATCTCGAGATCGTGTGCTTCTGGCGTCGATCTCGTGCGGTCTCCGGGCAGGATCAACGCAATTCGCGCCAGGTGGTGGGTGGGCTCGGCGGTGTCAGCCGGCGGCGGGGGTGCCCGGTTCGGCGGCTGGACCGACCGCTCCGGTACCCGACGGCTTCTCCTCGGACTCGAGCTTGGCGGCCTGGGCGAGCAGGTCGTCGCCGGACTCCGAGCTCGCTGGTCCGATGCCGAGGTCGGCGCGGATCTGGGCCAGCCGGGCCTGGGCCTCGACGTTGATCGATGCCTGCTCGACCTCGAGGATTCGGCTCTCGACCGACGCCTCGGTCAGCTCCGATGCGCCCTTGGCCTTGGCGTAGCGGGCCTCGATCTTGTCGCGCACCTCGTCGAACGTCGGAACGTCCTGGCCCACCGTCTCGGACAGCGTGGCCATCGCCGTGTTCATCTCCTCCTGCATCTTCGCCTGGTCGAGCTGGCTCATGAGCTTCTGACGCTCGGCGAGCTTCTTCTGCAGGGCGGACGCGTTCTGCTGCACCGCGGCCTTGGCCTGCTCCGAGGCCTGGGTGGAGTTGAGGACGAGCGTCTTGGTCTCCTCGACCTCGGCCTCGAGGGCGATGAGGCGGTTGGCGAACGCCTCGGCCGCCTGGGCGAACTGCGTGGCCTTGGCCTCGTCGCCTGCCTTCGTGGCCTCGTCGGCCATCAGGACCGCCTGGCGCGCGTTGAGGTTCAGCTTCTCGTACTCCTCGATGGAGCGGTTGAGCCGCATCTCCGCCTGCTTCTGGTTGGCGATGACGTTGGCCGCCTGCTCCTTGAGACGCCGGTGCTGGTCCTGCGCCTCGGTGATGGCCTGCTCGAGCTGGATCTTCGGATCGGCCCGCTCGTTGAAGTCGGAGTTGAGCTTGGCGCCCAGGTACTTCCACCATCGCTTGATTGCCTTGAACATGGCTCGCTCTCTCTCCGTCCACTCTCGGCGGCGCCCGTACGGGTCGTGGATGCCGTCACGCAGCCTACGGGAACTCGACCGGCTCCGGTGTCGGAGCACCCGTCGCGGCCCTGCTCACCCAGATCGGTCGCTCATCCAGGTCGGTCGCTCACCCAGATGGCTCACCCAGGCACGATCGCTCAGGTCTTGGGCGCATCGGCGCCGCCATGGCGGCGCAGGGTGGCCAGCAGGGCGAGGTCGTCGGAGCGCAGGACCACCAGCACGCCGGCGTAGACCACGAGACCGACCACCGCGCCCGCGACCGTCTCCAGGACGGCGGTGGCCAGACCGCTTCCCGTGAACACGTGGGTGAGGCCGATCAACACGGCACCCATGGCGGTGGCCGCGACGAGGTGCCGGAGGACCGCCGGGACGACACCGGAACCGATGCCGCCGACGCGCCGGCGCAGCACGACCAGCGCCACGAGCGATCCGGCCGTGTAGGCGAGGGCGAACGCGGCGAGGACCCCTTCGAAGTCGAAGAGCCGCACGAGTACGAGCGACAGCACCATCTGCGCACCGTTCTGCACCAGGCAGAGCAAGAACGGCGTCCGGGTGTCCTTCAGCGCGTAGAAGCCCCGCATCGTGAACAGGTAGACCGCGAAGCCCGGGAGTCCGACCGCCAGCCACAACACGGCCGATGCGGTCAGGTCCACCGAGTCCTGGGTGAAGTTGCCCCGCTGGAACAGCACGCTGACGACCGGCTGGGCGAGCACCATGAGACCGATCGCCGCCGGGAGGATGACCAGGATGCTCAAGCGGAGCCCCTGGCCGAACCGCGTGCGGTACCCGTCGACGTCGGATCGTCCTGCAGCGCTTGCCAGCTCCGGCATGAACGTCGTCATGATGGACACCGTGAAGAGGCCGTAGGGGAGCTGGAACAGCGCCCAGCCGTACGTGAACGCGGACGGCGGTCCCTCGCCGGTGCTGTTGATCAGCGTGACCATCAGCCAGAACATGGCGGCGTTGACCACGACGTAGCCCAGCGTCCACCCCGACAGCCGCAGCACGGCGGTCACCGCGGGGTTGCGCCACTCGAGGTTGAGGTGGATGCGGATGCCGGCCCGTCGCATCGCCGGCCAGAGCACCAGCGCCATGGCGACGATGCCGGCCGTGGTGCCCAGACCGGCCAGCAGGAGCAGCACCTGGTCGTCGCGCACCTGCTCCAGCGTCGGGTTCGGCGTGTCGGCCACCCGTCGGATGGCGAGGAAGACGCACACGACGATGACGTTGTTGAGCACGGGGGCGAAGGCGGGCGCCGCGAACGACCGCCGGGCGTTGAGCAGCGCGGTCCACAGCGAGCTCAGCCCGTAGAAGAGCACCTGGGGCATGAACATGACCAGCAGCGGCACGGCGAGCGAGATCTGCTGGTCGGCCTCGGTCGGGTCCTTGCCCAGCGTGTAGAGCCGGATGATGAACGGCGACAGCGCGGTCGCGGCGAGCGTGAGCGCGACGAGCCCGACGGTGATGACCGATGCGACGGCATCGACGGCGCGGTGGTCGTCGTGCTCGAACCGCTCGACGATGACGGGGATCAACGTGGCGGCGATGACCCCGCCGAGGACGAGGTCGTAGATGGTGTTGGGGGTCTGGTTGGCGATGTTGTAGGCATCGCCGAGCGCCACGGTTCCGATGACGCTGGCCACGATGACCGAACGGACGAGCCCGCTGACCCGGCTGAGGCCGGTGCCGGCGGCGACGACGACACTGGAACCGAGCAGGCCGCCGCGCCGCGGACGCGTCGGCGACTCGGCGGCCCGGACCCCGGCGCGGCCTCGAGCTGTTCGCCCCGTGGTCCCGTGCTTCCGGTCGATCTCCTCGCGCTCGGCCGCGTACTCCGCCAGCAGCGCGGCGATCGGATCGTCGGACGGTTCGGTGACGGGGAGCGCGACCGCGTCGAGGTCGTCGTCTGCGGGCGTCGTCATCCGGGGGACGGGGTCGCCGAGGGATCCGCGGGGCCGTTGTCGGGGGACGGGGCCGCGTTCGGGGCCTCCGCCGGAGGTGGCGCGACCGAGGTGTCGTCGGTGCCGGTGGCCGTGGCGAGTCCGGTCGTCCGGTCGGCCAGCGTGCGGTCGGCCAGCGTGAGGTCGGGCAGCACGACGTCGCGCGGTTCGGTGTCGTCGAGTGCCTGGCGGAGCGACTCCAGCTCACCGACGAGGGAGTCGACGTCGGCGGACAGGCCACCGAGGTCGTCGGTCCGCTCGGCGCGCACCGAGAGCTCGATGGCCCGGGTGACTGATTCGTCGATGCGGGCATCGAGGAGGCGGAGCCGTGCCACGGTCTCGCTCAGCGTGTCGTCGAGGCGGGCGACGGTGTCGAGTTGGGCCTGGAGGGCCTGGATCGTCTGAGCCTGGGCTGATCCCGGCGGAGGTGCAGGTGTGCCGACGGGCCCGTTGACCTGGCTCAGCTGGTAGGTGATGTCGCGAAGGTCGATCTGGGACCGGGCATCGGCGAGCGCCTGGCCCGAACGGGCGATGCGCCACGATTCGTGGACACCGGTGTCGAGCCGGTCCCGGATCTCACCGAGGCGATCGCGCAGCGGTCCGTGCTTCGCGTTGCGCACCGCGGCATCGAACCGGCTCGCCGACTGCTGCGCGTCGCGGACGAACGTGCGCCACGGGTCCTGCAGGGCGAAGGGGTCGATGCGGTCGGACCGGGGGTTGCGGGGGATGGCGAAGCCGACCCGGGCCGCCCATGCCGCCCCGCCGAGCGCGGCTGCGGCCACGATGGGAAGTCCGGCGACGATGCCGACCGCCGCTCCGGCGCCGACGAGCAGGATGCCCGAGGGGGACACCATCGCCTTGGCCACCGGTGGCGTGAAGAAGCGGTCGCGAAGAGACAGCCGGGCCATGGCCCCGACGTTACGACACGCAGTGGGCCCGGCCCCACACGCGGGCATCACACGCGGGCCTCACACACGGGTCCGGGAGCGGCGGTCAGAAGTTGGAGATGACCGCGGTGAACACCTTCGAGATGCTCTTGGGATCCGAGGCGTTGTAGGAGGCCGCATCGGTGGCCTCGGCGAGATCGCGCAGCACGGCGAGATCGGCGTCTGAGCCATAGCCGATGGTGAAGACCCTGATGGGTCGACCGAGCTCGCCGAGGGACCTGTCGCGGAGCAGCGCGATGGTGGCGTCCAGCTGGGCGCGGTCGTCGGACTCGTCGCCGTCGTCGTTGACGCCATCGGTGAGCAGCACGACTGCGTTGATGCGGGTGGGGTCGTACTCGTCGTACATCTTCTGGAACGACGAGGCCGTCACCTCGTACAACGGGGTGCCGTTGGTGGGGAACAGGGCCTCGATCTGCGCGTCGAGATCGGTCGCGTTGCGCGACATCGGCCCGATCGGCACGAGGTCGAGCCAGTCGTCGGACATGGTGGCGCCGAGGCCGGTGGAGAACACGCGCAGACCGACCTCGTCGTCGGCCTTGAACTCGCCGAGCGACTCGGTGGCCGCTCGGATGGCGAGGTCGAGCTTGGTGTCGCGGCCGTCACCGCCGGCGCGCTCGCCCATGGAGCCGCTCACGTCCATCACCAGCAGGACCCGGGCGCCCTTGCGCTGGCCGGCCCACTTGTCGAGCATGCCGACGAGCACGGCCGGTTGAGGGTTCTGGAGGAGCGTCTGGGGCTGGGTCGGATCGACCCCGTTGCCCGGTGTGATCGGATCCCCGATGGGCACCTCGGGGTTGCCGGGCCGGAAGTTGTACTCGAGCACCCGCTCCTGGTTCTCCGGTAGTTGCACGAAGTCCTGGAACGCCTTGGCTCCGGCCCGCTGGGTCTCGTTCACCCACGGGGCGTCGAGGATGAAGAAGGGGTTGTCGGAGAAGAGCGTGCCCTCCTTGGGGTAGATCGCCACGAGCGGCACGCGCGGCGGACGAGGGTCCTCGCCCGGGTCGAGCACGCCGTCGGGGTTGCCGGTGTTGTAGTCGATGACCGACTTCTCCTCGACGGCCACGGCCGACACGTACTGCATGCCCGTGCCGGACTGATCGGCCCGGTACCAGTTGTTGAGGAAGGTCAAGGTGGTGTCGCCGTAGTGCACGACCGCGGACTCGACCGCGGTGTTCTGCTCGACGACGGTGGGCTTGTTGAGGTCTTCGAGGGTGAGGTCTCGGGTCTTGCCGGCGAACGCGTAGTTCTGGGCGGTGAGGGCGTTGAGCCCGCTCGTGGAGAAGTTGGGGTTCGTCTTGCCCAGCTTGAAGGGGCCCCACTCGGGATGGCCGAACTGCGCCCAGCCCTGATCGCTCGACGCCAGGTCGAGGATGTCGGACCAGCCCAGCGCCTCGGCCGGCCAGCCGAGCGCCTCGGCCATGGGTTGCGGCATCGCGATGACCAGCGGGGTGTTCATGAAGGGAACACCCTCACCCGCCATGGCGGCGTCGCCCCGCGAGGTGAGGGTCTGGTCGAGCACGGCGCCCCAGCCGCTGCCTGCGGGGGACCACACCACGGGGAGTGGCCCATCGGCATCCGGGTTCCAGCCCGCCGCGAGCGCCTGCATCGCGGCGCCGGACGACTTGCTCTTGGGGTTGACGAAGATGCACGTGCCATCAGCCTCGACCTTCGACCGGTTGAAGGTCTGGGCGAGGTTGGTGAGCAGGTCGATCTTCTCTGGTGATATGGCCATGTCGACCACCGTGCAGTTGCCCGGGTCGCCCAGGTCGTCGACAGCCCGGGGGTTGTTGGAGCCCCCGCACGCCAGGCTGGTGAGCACGGCGATCGTGATGAGCACGCCGGCGACGACGTGCCGACGGGTGTGCGGTCGGTTCATCGGGTGACCTCCAACCACAGGGCACGCAGAGCCTCGACCACCCCGGCACGTGGAAGCCCGTTGCTGTCGGGCAGCACGACGTCGGGGTCGGCGAGGGCGGGAAGGGCCGCGTCGGGCACCCGCCATCCGGCGTCGAGCAGGGCGGTGCGCAGCGCTCGGGACGGTGCGACCGTGTCCACCTCGTCCGCGTGACGCGAGCCGGCGACAGGGACGAGCACGACATCGGCGGTGACCATCGGATCAGGGTAGAGCAGGGCCAGATCGCCGTTGTAGCGGCTGCGATCGACGGCGGGCGCGGCGATGGCCTCGGGAGATCCGGCGACGTCGAAGGTGCTCGGACCCAGGGACAACATGTCGTCGAGGGGTGTGCGGGGCGGTGTGGGGTAGGAGGGCACGCCGCGTTCGAGCTTGGTGAACCAGGCTTGGAACGCGGGATCACGGAAGTCGTTGGAGGCGAAGTCGGCGGTCCCGAACCAGCTGGCGGTGGCCTGGCTCAAGGTGAGCAGCCCGGTCGCGGTCCGGCTGGGGTTCGCCTGGCCGGGGCGGACGACGCCCCACAGCTCCTGGCCGCCGATCGACGACCAGGGGTCGCTGGCGTGGTCGCCGAGGCACCTCCAGGTGACAGAGCCGCCACAGGCGGACGTGAGTGGCGCGAGGCGGTCGTTCCAGCCCACCAGGGCCATCGGGGAGCGAGCGAGCACCGGCGACGGCTCGCCGGTCGACGGTTCGAGCAGCGCCCGGAAGCGTTGTTCGGCGACCTGCGCCGGGTAGGGGTCGACGGTCAGCCAGAGGTCGAGGCTGGCCGCGGCCGGGTCGAACCCGCTCGAGACGAGTGCGTCGAGCGTGGTCTGCGCGCTTTCGATGCGCACCGAGATCTTGGGGTCGTCGGCGTCGAGCGCAGCGCAGACCGGCCCGAGCTCGGAGATGCACACGATCGTGAGGGTCGAGGTCGGACGCCCGCTTCCGTCGCCCCCTCCGTGGTCGTCGCCGTCGATCGTGGCGCGCACGACCACCGCGATCGCGACGAGTCCGATCGCGCCGAACACGGCGAGGAGGCGCCTCACCGGGTCTCGTCCGTCGTCGCCACCAGAGGTTCGGCATCAGCTGGAGCGGCGTCGGGGACGTCTGCTGCCGTCAACGTGACGAGGTCGACATCGGTGGGGGAGCCGATGGCGACGACCCGGATGGCCTGCCGGGCCACCGCCGCCTCGAAGAGGTTGCGGACGGCGCGTCCGTTGCCGAACCCCTTCTCGCGGGGCGTGGCGTCGAGGACCGAACGCACCTTGGCGACGGCGTCGTCGTCGGGTGTGTAGTGGCCGCGCTCGCACTGGCTCCGGAAGATCTCGATGAGCTCGTCGGTGGAGTAGTCGGGGAAGAAGATCGTCTTGGGGAACCGGGAGGTGAGGCCGGGGTTGGCCTCGACGAAGTGCTGCATCTCGTCGGTGTAGCCCGCGGCGATCACCACGACCCGGTCGCGGCGGTCCTCGACGAGCTTCACGATGGTGTCGATGGCTTCCAGCCCGAAGTCCCGCTCGCCGCCCCGGACGAGGGCGTAGGCCTCGTCGATGAGGAGGACGCCTTCGTCGGCGCGGTCGAAGACCTCGGTGACCTTGGTGGCGGTCTGGCCGATGAAGCCCGCTACGAGGCCGGAGCGATCGGTCTCGACGAGCTGGCCTCGCTCGACCACACCCAACGTCCGGTAGATCTGGGCCAACAGGCGGGCGACGGTCGTCTTGCCCGTGCCCGGGTTGCCCGTGAAGATGAGATGCCGGCTCTGGTCGAGCACGGCGAGACCGCGCTCACGGCGCAGGTTCTGCACCTGGATGAGCGCGCTGACCAGCTTGACCTCTTCCTTGACGCCGGCGAGCCCGACCAGGTCCTCGAGCTCGGCGAAGAGCTCGGGAAGCGGACGGGGTGGCGGCAGCGGCTCCTCCGTCCCGTCCGTCTCGTCCGGGTGGTGCGGGTCGTGCGGGTCGTGCGGCGCGTGCGGGTCGTGCGGCGCGTCGGCCGGGTGCTCGGTGGCGTCGATGACCTCGTGGAGCAGGTCGCGGAAGTCCTTGATGGCGAGGAGCTCCGACCGGCTGGTGGGGCGATCGATCGCTGCGACGGTGTGGCCGAGCAGCACGGCCAGCTCGATGTAGCGGCGGGCGTGGCTCGTCCCGTCGCACAGGTCGAGCCCGAGCAGGATCTCGAACATGACCGACGGTTGCCACAGGAACGAGCGGGCCCCGGCGAGCAGCCCGGCCTGGCGGATGTCGTGGGGTGTGGCACCCGCGAGCGGGATGTCGACCCGGGACGAGAACGCCGAGAGCAGGGCGCGGATCTCTGCTTCGGTGCCGTGGCCGTCGGCGTCGATGAACGCCCGAGCGAGGTTGTAGGCCTCGAGCGTGACGTCGGCGGTGGCCCGGGACGGATCGCCGTGCGGCGTACGCCGCACGGCATCGCGCAGCGTCGGGCCGAGCTCCGAGACGAACGCGTTCACCGCGGGGCGCAGGCCGTCATCCACCAACATCGCGGGGAGACTACCGCCGACCACCGACAGGCTCCCGACGTCGGGTCGCGGTGGCTGCCCGATCTGCTTCTCGCGGTTCGGGCGGTGGGTGGACCCGACGGTACGCTGTGGCCCCATGACGAACACGATCGCCGAGCTCGGTCGGCGGGCCAAAGCTGCCTCCCGATCGCTGGCCACGGCCTCCACCGCGACGAAGGACGACGCGCTGCTCGGTGCCGCCGATCTGCTCGTCACCCGGTCGGCCGACATCCTCGAGGCCAACGCCACCGACGTGGCCCGGGCCGAGGCCGACGGGGTGAGCGCCACGGTCATCGACCGGCTCCGCCTCGACGACCGCCGCATCGTGGCCATGGCGGAGGGTCTGCGCCAGGTCGCGGCGCTCGCCGACCCGGTGGGCGAGGTCCTCGACGGCTGGGTGCGTCCCAACGGCCTGCGCATCGAACGGGTCCGGGTGCCGCTCGGTGTCGTGGCGATCATCTACGAGAACCGCCCCAACGTCACGAGCGACGCGGCGGGCCTCTGCCTCAAGTCGGGCAACGCCGCCTTCCTGCGGGGTTCGTCGGGGGCGATCAGCTCGAACCTGGTCATCGCCGACGTGCTGCGCGAGGCCGTCGCCAAGACGGGTCTGCCGGCCGACTCGGTCGTGCTCGTCGAGGACACGAGTCGCGAGGCCGCCGTCGAGTTCATGCAGCAGCGCGACTCGATCGACTGCCTCATCCCCCGTGGCGGTCCGTCGCTGATCCGCTCGATCCTCGACAACGCCACCGTGCCCTATGTGATCGACGGCGACGGGAACTGCCACGTCTACGTCGATCAGGCGGCCGACCTCGACATGGCGGTGCCGATCGTGGTCAACGGCAAGACGCAGCGGCCGTCGGTGTGCAACGCCACCGAGAGCCTGCTCGTGCACCGCGCCGTCGCCGACGGGCTCCTCGCCCGGTTGGTCCCGGAGCTCGCCCGGGTGGAGGGCGGGGTCGAGCTGGTGGGTGACGAGGTCGTGCAGCGCCTGGTGCCGACCGCGACGGCGGCCACCGACGAGGACTGGGCCACCGAGTTCCTGGACCTGAAGCTGGCGATCCGGGTGGTCGGTTCGATCGACGAGGCCATCGACCACATCGCCCGGTACTCCAGCGGCCACAGCGAGGCCATCGTGACGGACTCGGTCGAGGCCGCCGATCGCTTCACCCGCGAGGTCGACGCAGCCGCGGTCCTGGTGAACGCCTCGACCCGCTTCGTCGACGGCGAGGAGTTCGGCTTCGGTGCCGAGATCGGCATCAGCACCCAGAAGCTGCACGCCCGGGGCCCGATGGGCCTGCGCGAGCTCACCACCGCGAAGTACATCGTGCGCGGCGACGGTCACACCCGCTCCTGACTCGCCACGCCGGGTGCAAATTGCGTCGATGTTGCGCGGGATGCGGTGAACGTCCACGCCAGAAGCAGATGGGGACCGCCAAGTCTTGACTCGGCGGTCAAGACGGGCCGGTAACGTGGCGGCCATGGACCATCGCTTCGAGAGCCCCGCCGACGTCACCGAGCGGCTGCGCAACGCCGACTACCTCTCCGACGAGAGCATCGCGGGCATCGTCTACCTCGCCGACCGCTTGCAGAAGCCGATCCTGGTCGAGGGTCCGGCCGGCACCGGCAAGACGCAACTGGCCAAGTCCGTGGCCGAGATCACCGGCGCCCGACTCATCCGCCTCCAGTGCTACGAGGGCCTCGACGAGTCCAAGGCGCTGTACGAGTGGAACTACAAGAAGCAGCTGCTGCGGATCCAGGCCGAGCGCAACACCGATGTCGACTGGGGTGCCATCGAGGACGACATCTTCTCCGACGAGTTCCTCCTCACCCGGCCCCTGCTCGAGGCGATCCGGGCGGACGATCCCGTCGTCCTGCTCATCGACGAGGTCGACCGCGTCGAGGTCGAGACCGAGGCGCTCCTGCTCGAGATCCTCTCGGACTACCAGGTGTCGATCCCCGAGCTGGGCACCATCGAGGCCCGCCAGATCCC
>CAZGEF010000007.1:16161-49472 GCA_964525005.1 uncultured Rhabdothermincola sp. | reverse complement strand
CCATCAAGATCCTCAACGCGTCGCGCTTCACGCTCGGCATCTCGGCCGAGGGCGTCGTGGCCGGTCCGGTCGGGTCCTCGGCCATCACCGAGACGGTCGACCGGTCGATGCTCGCCCAGCTCGCCGACCTCGTCGACGACGCCACCAAGGCGTTCGACGGCTACGACTACGCCCGCGCCCTCGAGCGCACCGAAGCGTTCTTCTGGCGGTTCTGCGACCAGCAGGTCGAGCTCGTCAAGGGGCGTGCCTACGGCGGGCAGGGCGAGGCGGCCGCCGCGTCCGCCCAGGCATCGCTGCAGCTGGCGCTGTCCACGCTGCTGCGCCTGTTCGCGCCGTTCCTCCCCTACGTCACCGAAGAGGTGTGGTCGTGGTGGCAGGAGGGATCGGTGCACCGCGCCGCGTGGCCCACCTCCGCCGAGCTCCGAGCGGTGGCCGGTGACACCGACCTGCTCGCCGCCGACGTGGCCGCCGACGTGCTGCGCGAGATCCGCAAGGCGAAGACCGAGGCCAAGCGCACCCTCAAGGCGGGCGTGGCGGAGGTCGTCATCGCCGACACCGCGGCCCGCCTCGCCGCCCTGCAGCACGTGCTCGCGGATGTCAGAGACGCGGGTGTCGTCACCGGCGAGATCGTGACTCGGGCGCTCGCGACGGACGCCGAGCCGAGCATCGAGGTCACCCTCGAGCCCGAGGAGGCCCATCCCACGAGCTGAGGCGGCTCCCACTCCGCCCGCCGCTCGAACTGGCTGGCCGAAGCCGTCGCATACGACGGACGCTGCCTGCCAGTTCGCTGGGAAGCGTCCGTCAGCGGTCGGGGGTGTCAGCGGTCGGGGGTCTCGTCGCCGGCCGCTCCGCCCTCGCCCGCGGGCTCCTCCCCCGGCTCTGCCGCATCGAGGTGGACCCACGACTCGGAGCGGCCGCCGCCGGGCAGCTTCACGCCGGCGTCGGCGAACGCCGCCTTGATGCGGACCCGCAGAGCCCGCATCACGCCGAACTGCGCCGCAGGACGGGTCTTGACCACCAGTCGCACGGTGTAGGTGCCCGCGGCGAACGACTCAATGCCCCAGATGTGCGGCGGGCTCAGGATCTCGTCAGACCACTCCGGGTTGTCGGCCACCACGTCGGCACCGTGCTGGATGAGCTGGCGGGCGACCTCGTAGTCGGTGTCGATCGGCACCTCGATGTCGAGCAGCGCCCGCGCCCACTCCTGCGACTTGTTGCCCACCCGCAGGATCTGCCCGTTCGGGACGTGCCACACCGTGCCGTTGACGTCGCGCACGCGGGTGGACCGCAGGTTGACCTTCTCGACCGTGCCCTTCACGTCGCCGCCGAGGTCGACGGTGTCGCCTACCCCGAACTGGTCCTCGACCACCGAGAAGAAGCCCGACAGCACGTCGCGCACGATGTTCTGCGCACCGAAGCCCAGCGCCACACCGAGGATGCTCGACACGGCGATGAACGGGCCGAGGTCGATGCCGATGACGTCGATGATCCAGATGAGCGCGAGGAACCAGACGATGATCGTGGCCACGCTGCGAAACACGGCGATGAGCGTCTGCGAGCGGGCCTCGGCGCGCAGGTTCCACTGCGTGCTGGCCAGCAGCGCGTCCGGGGTCTTGTCACGCAGCCGCTGCAGGCGCTCCGACCGGGGTCTGGTCATCCGACGAAACGCCCGCTTGATGAGCCACCGGGAGATGCGCGTGAGGAGGAAGGCACCGATGAGGATGGCCACGATCGTCAGCGGCTTGACGAACCACTCGGCCACGTCGGCCGCATCGACCGTGTCGGTGGAGTCTGTGCCGGCGAACATCGGCGAGAACCTATCGGGGACCCGGCCGGGCGACGACCGCGGCCCGGACGGGCCCGTCGCGATCATCCCGTGCGCGACGAAGGACCTGCCCCCGAGGCTGGCTCGGGAACAGGTCCTTCTCACATCCGTTCGACGTCGGGCTCACGTCGCGCCCGGGTGGGCTCAGGTCAGCCCTCGATGCCCGGCAACCCGGCAACCCGGCAACCCGGCAACCCGGCAACCCGGCAGGGTCAGGCCAGGTTGGCGTTGACGAAGTCCCAGTTGATGAGGCTGTCGAGGTACGTGTCGATGTACTTCGGGCGGGCGTTGCGATAGTCGATGTAGTAGGCGTGCTCCCACACGTCGATGGTGACGAGCGCCTTGGCCCCGTGCTTGAGGGGCAGGTCGGCGTTGGCGGTCTTGAGGATCTCGAGACCGGAGCCGGCATCGACGAGCCAGGCCCAGCCGGAGCCGAACTGCGTCGTGGCCGCCTCGGCGAACTTGGCCCGGAACGCGTCGTAGGAGCCGAACGCCGAGCCGATGGCGTCGGCCGCGGCTCCGGTGGGCTCGCCGCCGCCACCCGGCGTGAGCGAATTCCAGTAGAAGGTGTGGTTCCAGACCTGGGCGGCGTTGTTGAACACGCCGCCGTCGGACTCGGCGATGACGTCCTCGAGCGACTTGCCCTCGAGGTCGGTGCCCTCGACCAGCTTGTTGAGGTTCGTCACGTAGGTCTGGTGGTGCTTGCCGTAGTGGTACTCGAGCGTCTCGGCGCTGATGTGCGGCGCGAGGGCGTCCTGGGCGTAGGGCAGGGGTGGGAGCTCGAAAGCCATGCGCGATCACTCTCTCAGTGGGATGTGGACGGAACGACGCTCACGCTACCTCCCCCGCTCGGCACTGCCATCACCCACCGCCACACCTCCTCGCACCTCCCGCAACACCTCCGGGCGATGCGCGTCGAATCCCGTGCGGCGATCGATCAGCGCCACCACGATCGAGCGGACCCCGCCCGGACCTCGGCGAGCACCGGGGTCAACCGCTGCCCCAGCCCGGCGATGTAGCCCGACCACTCGAAGCACCACAGGACGCCCATGGTCTGGCGTACGGTCAAGGACCTCGTCGCCTCGCCGTCGCCCAGAGCCTCCAGCAGCCGGGCTCGGGCCTCGGCCAGCGCCGACCAGGGGTCCGACGGTGAGGGGGCCGAAGGCGGTGACGGGTCGGCCGCGCCGAGGTCCGCGACACCGGCGGCGAGCAGGTCGAGGCCGGCATCGGCCGAGCGGGTGAGCGCGTCGACCGCACGGGCGACCGTCGGGCACACATCGGGGTCGGGAGGCCGCTCCTGCCGATCGGCAGCCCGCGTGAGCCAATCGCCGCCGAGGAGGAGCGCGAGCGGCGCGGAGATCAGGTGAGCCCAGATGTCGACGGGTACCGACCTGGAGCCACGAGCGTTCATGACATCGCTGAACTCGCCCTCGGCCAGCATCCGTGCCGACAGCGCCGTGCGGCGGAGCCGGGACGGATCAGCCGCCTCGGGTGCACCCAGCACCTCGTGCAGCATCTCGCGCGCGTAGGCGATGACCGCTCGGTACTCGGCGCCGACCGCGTTCGCCAGCGCGCGGGTGATCCCCCGGGGCCACAGCACCAGCGCCGCCACGACCGACACCGCGGCACCGAGGGCAACCCGCTCGACCCGCACGAGGCCGAGCGACCAGCCGACCGGGTCGATCAGGTTGAGGAGGATGACGACGAGCACCGTGAACGCGGCCTGACCCGAGACGAAGTTGACCACCGTGGGCAGGTAGCCCGCTGCGAAGATGCTGACCGGGTACAGGACCCACAGCACGGCCTGGTCGTCGCCGAGTGCGGCTATCACGACGGTGGCGAGGACGAACCCGACGAGGGTGCCTCCGACCGCCCGCAGCGCGGTCGCGCCCGTCTCGGCCGCCGACGAGCGCAACACGGCGAGCGTGCCCAGCACGATCCAAAAGGCGCGGTCAGCGTGCAGCGCCTGGCCCAGCGCCACCGACGCGCTGAGCGCGAGCGCGGCGCGCGCCGCGTTGCGGAACCAGTGAGAGCTCGGCCGGAGGTGGGCCCAGGCGATCGCCGTGGCACGCTCGACCGCGGGACCGATCCCGACGCTGGACGTCGGCGCCGCCGGCTCGAGCTCGTAGGCGGCCACGTCGTCCTCGACCGGCTCGCCCATCGCCCGTCGCGCGTTGGCCGCCATCGACAGCGACAGGTAGCTGATCATCCGCAGGGGCAACAGGAGGTCGAAGCGACCGATGACGGCGTCGGGACGAGTCGCCGCTCCACGGGGCCGCGAGGTGACCGTGGGTCGGCCCGCATCGGGGTGGACCGACCGCCTCGAGCGAGCGCGACGCGCAGGTCGACGATCTCCTGGGTGCGCAGCGCCTCGAGCTGGTCCGTGGGCGGATCGCACGGCGTCCCCACGAGGATGTCCGCGGTGGCCTCCAGCATCGCACCTGAGACCTTGAGCACCTCGCGGTCGTGCGGTTCGAGGATGGCCCGGTTCGCCTGCTGGGACACGACCCCTTCGAGGAAGACCGTGACGCGGAAGATCTCGTCGAGCAGGAAGAGGAGCGCCTGGTCCCGGGAGCGCGAACCGCTCGGATGGGTGAGCGCGGCGTCGGCCGACTCGCGCAGCGCGATCACCTGTTCGCGCCGTTCGAGGATCTCGTCGACCGACAGTCCCTGACCGTCGCGCAGCGGTAGGGCGAGGCCGCGCACGATCTCGCTGAGGTGGAGGCGTACGACGGGTCGCTCGTGACCGGGCCAGAGCACCGCGAGTGCGATCGACGCGACGATCCCCGCCCCACCCCAGCCCGCCAACCGCACGGGGATGTCGTCGATCGTGCCGGGGATCATGAGCGAGAGCACGGCCGCCAGGATCAACCCGGTCGCCGATGCCGCGGCGTAGCCGCCGAACACCCCCGCTGCGGTCGACACGAAGGCGACGGCGGCCATCACGAGCACCGACAGCGGGATCGATGCCGATGCGAGCGTACCGATCGCGATGAGCAGCGCCCCCGTGACGGTGAACGCGAGCCCCAGACCGAAGCGGACGCGGAGCGGCCCTCCGAAATTGGCGAGGCCGAGCAGCGCGAACACGCTGAACGAGGCGAACGTGGTGAAGGACGCGTCGTCGATCACCGTGAGCCCGACGACCGTGACGGCGGTCATGACGATGGCGAGGCGCGAGGCCTTGCGCAATGCGCCGCCGCCGGGGTCGCGCCACCTGTGGAGCAGGCCCACCCGCGTCAGTTCTGACCCTCCCGCAGGATGGCGGCGAGCACCCGGAGCATGATCACCGTGGATCCGATGAGGCCGAGGTAGCCGAAGAAGTTGAGCAGCGTCACGTCACCGGCGAACTCGACACCGGCATCGGTGACGAGCAGCACCACCGACATGATCCCGACGATGGCGCCCATGAAGGCGAGGACCGCACGGTTGACCATCTTGGAGACGAACCGCTGGTCCTCCTCCTTGGCGAACAGCGAGATGCGCGTCGTCAGCTCCCCCCGCCGGAGCTGGCGGAGGACCTGATCGCCCTGACGGGGGATCTCGCGCAGGATGGGCAGCAGCGACATGAGCTCGTGCTTGGCCAGGTCGCGGATCTCCTCGTTGTGGAGGAGGTTCTTGTCGGTGGGAGACACGCCCACCCACTCCTGGGCGACCTGCGTGGCGCCGTCGGCGAAGCGGTACTCCGGGCAGATGACCCGCAGCGTCCCTTCGAGCACCACGAGCGCCCGGCCGAAGGTCGTGAACTCGACCGGCACCCCGATCCCGAACTGCAGGAGCAGCTCCATCAGGTCGGCCACGGCTCCCGCGCTGACCGTCTCACCGGGGCGCACGTACAGGGCGAGGAACCGGGCGAGGGCCCGCTCGAGCGCCTCGTCGCCGAGGTCGGCGTCGACCTCGCACACCTCCATGACCGCCTGGCGCAACATGCCGGCGTCGCGCAGCGCGGTGGCCAGCAGCATCTGCTTGAGCGACGCCATCTGGAGCGGGTCCAGCCGCCCGCAGGCGCCGAAGTCGATGACGCCGAGCTCGCCATCCTCGAGCAGGAGCACGTTGCCCGGGTGGAGGTCGGCGTGGAAGTAGCCGTCGGTCATCATCTGCTTGAGCGTGGCCCGCAGCAGCACGTCGGCCAGGTGCATGCGGTCGAAGCCCGACGCGTCGACGGCGACGGTGTCGCTCACCTCCGGCCCGTTGAACCGCTCCTGGACGAGCAGGCGCTTGGTGCTGAAGTCACCGAACACCGCGGGGCAGCGCAGCCCGTCGACCGACGCCATGTTCGTGCCGATGGCCTCTGCGTTGTCGGCCTCGCCCCGGAAGTCGAGCTCCTTGTTGACCCCGTCGGTGAACTCCATGACGAGGGTCGACACCCGGTACTGCTTGCCCAACGCGGTGTTGCGCTCGACCGCCTCGGACACCCGTACGAGCACCTCGGTGTCGCGCCGGACGATGTCGGCGATGTCGGGACGCTGCGCCTTGACCACGACCGGCTCGCCGCTGCGCAACGTCGCCTTGTAGACCTGCGCGATCGACGCGGTGCCGATGGGGTCCCAGTCGAACTCCGCGAAGATCGTCTCGACCGACGCCCCGAGCTCGGCCTCGATCAGCTCACGCATCTCGGCGGGATCCGCCGGTGCCACGTTGCTCTGGAGCTTGCTGAACTCCTCGATGAACTCGGGGGGCAGCAGGTCGGCTCGGGTCGACGCGATCTGGCCGAGCTTCACGAACATCCCGCCGCACTGCTCGAGCGTGCGACGGGCCCGCACCGGTGCCGGGTCGCGCTCGAGCGTGACGTCGTGGCGGTCCTTGCGGTGGCGGAGCCCCAGCTGCGGGCCGAATCCGTTCCGGCGGGCGATGTCGGCGATCTCGCGACTCCGGCGCACCACGTCGACGCGCTCCTGGACGTACTGCTTGGGCCGCGGGATCGTGATGAGGGCGGCGGCATCGCCCTGGCCGAGCGAGCCGGGCTTGGCGAAGAGGTCGAGCGACACCGAGGCGAACATCGTGAAGATGAACGCCAGGACCAGGGTGTTGCGGATGAGGCTGCCGTCGTCGAGGTCGCCGCCCGCCACGATGAGCGCCACCAGGACCGAGACGGTCCAGCCGGCGAGTCCCGACACCACGATGGACGACAGCGGGCGCCGGACACCGAGCATGCGGGCTGCCAGGAAGCTGACGACGAGGATCGCCGGCAGGGAGGCGAGGAGCAGGGCGATGTCGCGAAGGGCGTCGGTCACCGCTGTTTTGTAGCCCAGCCGGACCGGGCGCCGCGGGCTTCGATCACCGGTCGGACGCGCTCACGCCCGCAGCGGGACCGGCGGGCCTCCGCGCGGCTCGGGCGTCCGGGACCCACGAGCGCGGGCGGATCGACGCCACACCGCGTGAGCCATCGAGTCAGGCGTCGATGTCAGGCGTCGGCGAAGGACACCTGGCAGAAGCCGTGGTTGCAGTAGCCGCCCGGGTTCTTCGCCAGGTACTGCTGGTGGTGGTCTTCGGCGTAGAAGAACTCGCCGGCCGGCACGATCTCGGTGGCGATCGGGCCGAAGCCGCGCTCGGTCAACCGCTCCTGGTAGCGCTGGCGCGAGGCTTCGGCGGCGCCCTGCTGGCCGGGCGAGTGGGTGAAGACGGCCGAGCGGTACTGGGTGCCGATGTCGTTGCCCTGGCCATCGACCTGGGTGGGGTCGTGGTCCTCCCAGAACTTGGCGAGCAGGTCCTCGTAGCTGACCTCGGCGGGATCGAACACGACCCGCACCGACTCGGTGTGCCCGGTGCGGCCGGTGCACGTCTCCTCATAGGTGGGGTTCGGGGTGAACCCGCCCTCGTAGCCCACCGCGGTGGTGTACACGCCCGGGATCTGCCAGAAGATCCGCTCGGCCCCCCAGAAGCACCCCATGGCGAAGTCGGCGACCTCGAGTCCATCGGGGAACGGCTCTTGGAGGCGATGGCCGTTGACGTGGTGAGCAGGAGCGACCGGCATCGGTTCGGCCCGACCCGGCAGCGCCTCCTCCGCGGTGACCATGGCGGGGGTGGATCGTCCGAAGAGCATGGGATCAGGCTACGGGCTGGGACCGTCGGTACGCTGAGGAGATGCGGTTGCCGAGGATCGACGCGGTCGACAAGGCGTCGGTCCCGTACTTCGTGGGGTCGATGCTCCTCGAGTCGGCGGTGCTCCGCCAGGGTCCCGTCCGCGATCCCCGCGAGCTCGACGCCTTGCCCCGATCCGCGTGGACAGGCGGTGGACCCGACCCGGATCCGCTCGTTCCCGTCGGCTACGAGCGTCGCGACACCGTCGCGAGCCTGAGCGTCCTGCTCGGCAGCGTGGTGATCAACCTGGCCACGATGCCCCTGCTCGATCGGATGAACCGCTGGTTGTACGACCGGCGGTTCATCGACCTGAGCAAGCGGAACAAGGTGGCGGTCTTCGCCGCGGCCATGGTGCTGTGGGACCTCCTCTACTACTGGGACCACCGGCTCCAGCACGAGGTGCGGCTCTTGTGGGCCAACCACGTCGCGCACCACTCGAGCGAGCGGTACAACCTGTCGACCGCGCTGCGGCAACCGTGGACGTCGCTGATGCTCGCCTGGGCGTTCGCGCCGATGCCCCTGCTCGGCTTCCATCCGCACACGGTCATGCGGGCCGGTCAGATCAACCTGCTCTACCAGTTCTGGATCCACACCGAGGCGATCGACCGGTTGCCACCGGCGGCCGAGCAGGTGCTCAACACGCCGTCGCACCACCGGGTCCACCACGGCACCAACCCGCAGTACCTCGACAAGAACTACGGCGGCGTCCTCATCGTGTGGGACAAGCTGTTCGGCACGTTCGAGCCCGAGGTGCGGCGCCTGCGCTACGGCCTCACGAAGAACATCGGCACGTTCAACCCGGTGCGCATCGGCTTCGGCGAGTACGTGGCCATCGCCCGCGACGTGAAGGCGGCGAAGGGCTGGCGCAACAAGCTCAGCCACGTGCTCCGCGGCCCCGGATGGAGCTACGAACACCGCCCCGGCGTGCCCGCGATGGCCGGCACCCCGGGAGGCTCGGCGCGTCAGTCCTCGAGCTCGAAGCGGTCGAGGTCCTCGACGTAGGCGGCGTCGTAGCGGGCTGGATCGTCGACGATGTCCTGCGCCATGCGGAAGACCTCGTCCTCCGACGCGGGACGCAGCGGGGCCTTGAGCAGCTTGCGCACCCCCGAACCCCCCAGGCCGGCCCCGCTCGCCACACCCACCACCGGGACCAGGCCCCGCGCGAAGCGCTTCGTCGCCCGCTCGACGATGCGGGCGTCGAGCCACGCGAGCGCCTCCCGGGTGAGCTCGTGACCGGCCCGCCGGCCTGCGGCCCGGGTGAGCCCCATCGTCTGGGCGAGGTCGGCGACGATCAGGTCGGGGGCGGGTGACCGGCCCGTCCGCCGGTACTGCTGGGTGCGACCCGACGCGGCGACGTACGTCTCGAACAGCTCGCCCACGATGGCCGACGTGATCGCCACGGTCGCCCCCGTGCCCGCCGAACCGAAGGCGGCGAGCTCCTCCGATGCCGCGGCCAGCGCGCCGCCGGTACCCCCGGCCGCGATGTGCTTCCACTCGCGATCGCCGGGCAGCGGCCAGTACACGCCCGTGACGATGAGCGCTCGCTCGGCCTGGCGCACCCGGACCGCGACCCGCCCCACGATGCGCTCGACCACCTGCTTGCTGAACAGCTTGCGGCGGCTGAGCCCGGCCACCTCGTCGTACACGTCGGCGACGATGCCGTCCCACAGCTCGGCGAACACCTGCTGCGCCTCGGCGGGCACCTTGTCGGACCGGAACCGCCTCGGCGCAGCGTTGGCGAAGCGCACCTTCTCCGCGACGGCCGGCGGCAGGTGCCGCAGGTCGACGTGCCGGGTGCCGTCGGCCGCGACGACCGAACCGACCGGCTCGTACCCCGGCGGTGGTGCTGGCGACCCGGGTGGTGCTGGGGACCCGGGTGGTGCTGGCGACCCGGGTGGTGGTGGCGACGCGCCGGGACCCGACGGACCGGCCCGCCCCGCGCCCGCGGGGGGAGGAGGCAGCGGCGGCGAACCGGCGCCGGGGGGAGGCTCGTCGGTCGAGCGGGATCGGGCCACGAGGTCAGGCTATCGAGGCCGCCTCGTCGAGCTCGGCGCGGAAGTTCGGATGGGCGATGGCGGCCAACGCCTGAGCCCGCTCCCGGACCGTACGACCCCGGAGGTGGGCCGATCCGTACTCGGTGACCACGACGTCGAGCTGGTGGCGGGGCGTGGTGACGATGGATCCGGGCGCGAGCTGCGGGGTGATGCGGGAGAACGTCTCGCCCCCGACCGTGACCGTCGACGACATGCAGATGAGCGACCGGTCCTCGAGCTCGAGACCCGACGATGCCATGAAGTCCTCGTGCCCGCCGATGCCCGAGTACTGCTTGGTGCCACCCGTCTCACCCGAGGTGATCGTGTCGGCGACGACCTGCCCCTGGAGATCCATGCAGATCGCGCCGTTGATGGCGATCATCCGGGGGTTGGCCGAGATGCCCTCGGGCGAGTTGACGAGATCGACGGGGAGGAACCGCACCAGCTCGTTGCCGTCGAGCCACTCGTAGAGCTCGGCGGTGCCCAGCGCGAAGGTCGTGATCGACAGGCCGTCCCACTCGCTCCGCTGGCCGCCGTGGCCCTTGTGGTTCGTGACCTTGCCGGCCTGATGCAGGCGCATGAGCCCCGTGGTGAACATCTCGGAGTGGATGCCGTAGTCGCCGCCGGGGAGCTCGGCGAGCAGCGATGCCACCGCGCTCGGGATCCCCCCGATGCCCGTCTGGAGCGTCGACCCGTCCTCGACGAAGTCGAGGGCATGGCGGGCGATGGCCGTCTCGACCTCGGTCGGCACCAGGTCGACCAGCTCGAAGGGCGGTGCGTCGTGCTCGACGAGGACGTCGATCTCGTCGACGTGGATGGCGTGGCGGTGATCGGGCAGGAGCCCGAGGGTGCGCGGGAAGCTCGGGTTGACCTCGACGACGAGCACCCGGTCGGGATCGGCCCCGGCCCGATGAAGCTCGGCGACCGTCGCGCCGGCGTGCAGGGAGAGGCTGCACCACCCCTCTGCGTCGGGCGGCGCGCACACCGTGGCCATCACCCGCGGCTTGCGCTTCTCGAGGATGGGGGCGAAGCGGCGGAAGTCGGACGGAACGAAATCGATGTCGGCTCCCGAGTCGGCCAGCAACCGCTCGATAGGTCCGAAGAAACCCGAGAGGTAGCGGACGTTCGGCTTGCTGAAGACCTCGAAGAGGTCGGTGAGCAGGGCACCCGAGACCTCGAGCCCGTCCCAGTCACGCGACGCGAGGGCGTGCACGAACCCCGCGGGCACGCCGGGACCGAGCGGCACGCCGACCGCGTCGACGTCGTGGACCGCAGCGATGGCCGCCTCGACGGGTTGGGGAGTTGCGCGGGCCATCGGGTTCCTCCGGATCGTGATCGGCGAGCGCCGGTTCAGCCGGTGTACGTGGGTGTGGCCGTGACCGCCGCGGTCCCGGCCGCGACCGTGATGCTGACCGTCACCGGCTGACTCGTCCCCGATCGGGTCGAAGCCCGGTAGGTGAACGAGTCAGTGCCCGCGAACCCCGCGGCCGGCACATAGGTGAACGACCCGTCGCTCAGCAGCGTGACCTGGCCGTCGGCCACCGACGTCACGAGCTGAGACGTGAGCACATCGGTCCCGGCGACCGTGTCGTTGCCGAGCACCCCAGGCGACGCGACCACCAACGTCGTGCCGGGACCGGTCGAGTACGAGTCGGCGACCGCGGTGGGGATGAGCGGCACGAAACCCGCGTTGAGCCGGACCGGTGGTTCGCCGTCCGGATTCAACCCGTCGCCCGCCCGCACGCACGTACCGCTCTGCGGGTTCCCGTCGTTGTAGACCTGCCGGAGACATCCCCGCAGCGCGAGCTGCGCCCAGTAGTTGGGGTGCAGCGACTCCTGGAGCTCGTAGGGACCGACGATGGTGTCGGCCGTGTGGATCTGGTTGATCCACTCGCTGACGTCGACGGCACCGGGGAACGACCAGGACGAGATCATGCCGTCGGGGATGAGCCGCACATCCTGCCCGCACAGCTGCTTGCCCACCGTGAGGTCCGACACGTCGAGCAGCTGGAGGTTGGCGAAGCCCGCCTGCTCGGCTGCCTCGAACGTCGTGGTGCTGACCGTGCGCATGGCCTCGTTGAGTGCCCAGTTGACGTCGACGTCCCACAGGCCGCACCCGCCGTCGAGGAACCGGTCTTCGTCCTGCGGGTAACGGAACTGGTTGCCATAGGGAAGGGGCGTGACGTAGTTCTGCACCGAGACGGAGTACTCGTCGGGCTCATAGCCGGCTGTCGACATGGCCTGCTGCACGTTCTCGAACCCTGTGACGATGTCGGCCCGCACCTTGTCGGCGGCCTCGGGCGAGACGTAGTCCAGCACCGTCGGATCCTGGGAGCAGTAGAAGTCGTCGATGGGCCTCGATTCGAGGTAGTCCTCGACGCAGGTCTCCACGATCGTCTCGAACATGAAGTTGTTGCCGCCGATCGAGATGGCGATGTGATCGACCCGGTTGGCGGACGCGAACTCCTCGAGCAGCAGCGCCTGGCCCTTGTTGCCGTTGCCGTCGTCGTAGAAGTCGAGGCCCGGCTTGAAGGTGGACCCCTCCCACTTGGTCATCGTCTCGGCCCCCGAGCACGCCAGGTTCAGCGAGTTGATCCCCCCACCGATGTGGACCTCGGCCGACTTCGAGCGGTGGCAGCCCGCGATGAGCTCACCGGTGTCGGTGGGGTTGTCGTAGTACGCGGTCGGCCCCAACGCGTCGGTGAGCGACGACGAGTCGTCGGTGTTGCCCGCCCACCGGCCGGCCTCACCCGAGATGTACGAGTCGCCCAGGCTCACGATCCACGGATCGCCCGCCGGATCGCCCGCCGGTTCGGCCGAGGGTTCCGCCGCGGTAGCCGGCTCACCACCGTGAGGGCCGCCTGTCACGACGCCCACGGCGATGAGCAGCGCCGAGGCGACCAGCAACGCGACGAGGACGGGACGACGCCGGAGGGTTCGTTGATCGAGCATGGGGCGAACGTACAAGACGGCCCGGCTCAGGAGATGGCACCATCGAGCTCGAGGTCGTCGGCGACACCGGCTTCGGCCTGGGCGCCGGTCTCTACTTCGGCTTCGGTGGCCACCACCACGGCGAGTCCCGGGGCGAGCTGCACACCGAGGGCGAGCGCATCACCGACACCAGCTTCCGCGCCATGGCCCGCGAGCTCCACCAGATCCGCGACACGGTCGTCCGCGTGCACGACCCGGTCGGTGGCGGCATGAGCATCGGCAACTGCCAGCCCATCGCCGTGGGCGCCTTCGAAGATCAGAGGCTCAGCCCAGCTCGGTGCCGAAGATCCCTACGAAGCTGACCATCTCGCCGGGGTAGCCGCCCAGGTTGTGGGTGAGGGCGAGGTGACGATCCTTCGCCGTGGCGATCCGGCGGTCTTCGGGGGCCTCGCCGCGCAGCTGGAGCCAGGCCTCGAACAGCATGCGCAGACCCGACGCTCCGACGGGGTGGCCGAAGCTCTTGAGGCCGCCGTCGGGGTTGACGGGCAGGTCGCCGTCGAGGCGGTACGTGCCGGCCTGGACCTCCTTCCACGCCTGGCCACGATCGGCGAAGCCGAGGTCCTCCATGATGACGAGCTCGGTGGGCGTGAAGCAGTCGTGCACCTCGGCCATGGCGAGCTCGTGGCGGGGGTCGGTGATGCCCGCCTGGGCGTAGGCGTCCTTGCCGGCCTGCTCGATCTCGGGGAACGTCGTGTAGTCGTAGTCGGGATCGGACAGACCGGAACCGTTGCCGGCGACGAACGACAGCGCCTTGATGTACAGCGGGTTGTCGCAATACCGATGCGCGTCCTCGGCCCGCACCACGATCGCGGCGGCCGATCCGTCGGCCACGCCGGCGCAGTCGAACACGCTGAGCATGCCGGCCACGGCGGGCATCGCGATGATCTGCTCGGCGCTCATCTCCCGGCGGAACTGGGCCCGGGGGTTGCGGGCACCGTTGTAGTGGTTCTTCGACGCGATCTGAGCGAGCACCGCACGCAGCTCGGTCTCGTCGACGCCGAACTTCTTGGCGTAGGCGGGGGCGACCATCGAGAACATCGCGGCCGCGGTGAGGGTGCGGGCGGTGCCGTCGTTGGGGATCGGGAAGGCGTTGAGGCCCTGGTAGCCGGAGTCCTTGACCTTCTCGACCCCGATGGCCATGGCCACGTCGTACGCCCCCGACGCCACGGCATACGCGGCTTGGCGCAGCGCCTCCGAACCCGTGGCGCAGTAGTTCTCCACCCGGGTGACCGGCTTGTTCTGGAGCTGGAGCGGCCTGGCGAGCGTGATGCCGCTCATGCCCGACTGCGCCGTGCCCAGCCAGTAGGCGTCGACATCGGCCTTGGCGAGACCGGCCGATGCGAACGTGGCCTCGGCGGCATCGATCAGCAGGTCATCAGCGCTCTTGTCCCAGTGCTCGACGAAGGGCGTGCAGCCCATCCCGATGATGGCGACCTGGTCCTTGATCCCGTGGGAACCCATCTGCGTCTTCTCTCTCTCCGGCCTGTCGGATCGTTCGTCGTGATGCGGCGCAATGCCGGTCCGGTCAGCGGACCGGGCGGGCCTTCCAGAAGTAGTTGTGGATGTCGTCGGAGCTGCTGAGCCGACGGAACGTCATCGCCACCCGACCCCCGATGGCCACATCGTCGACGTCGACGTCGGTGAGCTCGACCGGAAGGCGCCCCCCGCCGTCGAAGTCGACGACCGCGAAGATCACGGGAGGGCTCGGCGAGTAGGCGAGCCGGTCGACGGTGAACGTGACGATCGTGCCCTGCTCGTCGGCCATGGGGAGGGGCTCCATGTCGTCGACGTTGCCCCCCACCATCGACACGCGTCCGGGGGGCATGTGCACGGCACCCGACTCGCGGTCCTGGGCCGCGACGAACCCGAACTTCCACTCCGAGCCACGAGCAGCCGCGGACGACGAGGTGCGAGCCGGCTCGGGACGACGGGGCGGCTCGATGGCGAGCAGCCCCCGCGCCGCGAGGAACTTGGCGTAGGCGATGTCACCGCTCGCGGCGATCTGGTCGGCGACCGAAGCACCGTTGGCGTAGCCGGCGATGGCATCGGTGGCGCGGAACACGACCACGTCGGCCCCGTCGGCGAGCGACACCACCACGACGACCTGACCCGGCTCGGCATCGTCGAGCACCGAGGCCAACAGCAGCGAGGCGTGCGCCGCGCCCGTGTTGCCCACGGTGGCCGAGAGGTCGTCGGCGAGCACGCCCTCGGCGAGCCCGAGCTTGCGCGTGAGGCTCTTGGCAGCACGAGCGTGGAGCCCCGAGACGACCACGCGATCGACCTGGTCGGCGGAAAGATCAGCGGCCTTGAGCGCGGTCAGCCAGGCGTCGAGGCCGGCGGGCACGTAGCTGATCTCGCCGAACTTCTCTTCCCACTGCTTCGAGCGGGGCTCGCCCGGTGCGCGCCAGCGGTCGAGGAACTCGGAGCTGGCCGAGCCCGTTCCCAGCAGCTCGGCGATGACGGTGCCCGCGGTGTCGTCACCGACGACCAGCGTGGCGGCGCCGTCGCCACCCGCAGCCTCATCGGCGCTGCCCGGCAGACCCGTGCGCTGATCGGCCGCGGCGACCACGACGGTGTCGTTCGAACGCAGGGCGGCGAGCAGCGAGCCAACCGCCGAGCGGGCCGCACCACCGAAGTCGACAGCGGTGATGTCACGGTCGAGGCGCAGCGCGGCATGGACAGCCGTGGCGTTGGTCTTGTCGACATAGGCCGGCGTGACGGTCGAGAACCACAGCGCGTCGGGGGCCACCTCGGGCACCGAGCGCAGAGCCTGACGGCACGCCTCGACCGCCATGGTGGTGGTGTCCTCGTCATAGGCCGCTGCCGTCCTGGTGCCCTTGCCGCCACCCGAGCCGATGAAGGCCTTGATCGCCCCGCGATCGAGTCGGCGGAAGGGGACGTGGGTGCCGTAGCTGAGAAGGCCGCGCATGCGAGCGATTGTAACGATCGACCCCACCGATCCCCCATTCGAGCTGACGGGTCGTCAGGCGGAGGTGACTGCCCTGATCTGGGGATCGGACCGGAGGCGAACGCCGGACCCGTCCCGGTTCTGACGCCGCGTCAGGCGGGGCCTAGCCTGAGCAGGATGAAGCTCGGAGACACCTACAACGACGCAGCCGCTGCCTATCCGAAGCCGCTCGCGGGGGTCCGCATCCTCGCCGCCGAGCAGATGCAGGCGCTGCCCTTCGCCACCCAGCTGCTCGCCCGACTCGGTGCCGACGTGGTGAAGGTCGAGCACCCGGCGACGGGTGACTCCGGCCGTGGATCGCTCCCGGCCATGGCCGATCCCGAGGGCCGCAGCGTCGGTGCCACGTTCCTGCGCAACAACTTCAACAAGCGCTCGATCACGCTCGACATCAAGAGCGAGAAGGGCAAGCAGATCTTCCTCGACCTGGTGCCGAGGTTCGATGTGATCGCCGAGAACTTCAAGCCCGGCACCATGGACCGGATGGGCCTCGGCTACCGCGACATCGCCGCGGTGGACCCGTCCGCGATCTACCTGTCGATCTCGGGGTTCGGCAACGCGGTGCACGACGGGATGGAGCCCTCGCCCTACGCGTCGCGCCCCGCGTACGCCCCCATCGTCGAGGCGATGTCGGGCATCTACGAGTACAAGCGCGAAGCCGGCAAACCACCCGTGACCGTCCCCGCTGGCGCGCTCGGCGACATCGGCACCGCCATGTTCGGCGTCATCGGCGTGCTCGCCGCCCTGCGCCACCGCGACCTCACCGGCGAAGGCCAGTACGTCGACGTGGCCATGCTCGACTCGATGATCGCCATGACCGACCTCGTCACCAACTTCTGGTCGATGGGCATGCGCCCCGACGGCCTCGGCGCACTGCTCATCATGGACGGCTTCGAGGCATCCGACGGCTGGTTCATCGTCCAGGTCGGCCGGGAGAACCAGTTCGCCACCCTGGCCGAGACCATCGGTCACCCCGAGTGGCTCACCGACGAGCGCCTCGCCACCCGCAGGGGCTGGCGGGTCCACCTCAACGACGTCATCCGCCCCGGCATCGAGGCGTGGGCCAAGGACAAGACCCAGTCCGAGGTGTGCGAGATCCTCGGTGCAGCCGGCATCGCGGCGGGACCGAGCCTGTCGGCTCCCCAGGTCATCGCCGACCCCCACGTCGCGGCGCGCCACATGCTCGTCGAGATGGACCGCACCGACGACGTCGAGGAGCCCGTGCTCGTGCCCGGCAACCCGGTGAAGCTGTCGAAGATGGTCGACGGCGGCGACACACGCGTGCCCTGGCACGGCGAGCACACCCGCGACATCCTCGCCACCGAGCTCGGGCTCAGCGAGTCGGCGCTCGACGCCCTCAGCGACGAAGGCGTCTTCTGATCACGTCCTGACCCGTCGGACAGGCTGATCACGCAGCCGGGAACACGCAGCCGGGAACAGGCGGGCGGCGAGGTGGGTGCGTCAGGCGCGGGGATCGCCGGTCGCCGCGATGCGGCGGCGCTCGAAGGCCGAGAGCGCGATGGGGCCGGTCTGGCCGGTCGTCAGGCCCAGCATCACGCCCATGGCGACATCGCCCGGGAAGTGCACACCGGTGTGGATGCGCGAGTAGGCCACGAGCGTCGCCAGCCCGTACATCGGCGCGGACAGCAGCGGGAGCTCGCGGCTCACCCCGGCCGCGAACGCGAACGCGCTCGCCGAGTGCCCCGACGGGAACGACCTCGAGGTCGGCATCCGCACGTGGCGGTGCGTCGGCACCTCCCAAGCCTCGCGCTCGGGTCGGGTGCGCTGCGCCACCGGCTTGACCACCTGGTTGGCGACGAGCGATGCGGTGCCCACCGACAGGATCCCGCCGACGGCGGCACGCCGACCCCTGCGCCCCCCGAACAGGACCAGCCCCGCGGCGATGCCGATCCACAGGCGCGAGTAGTTCGCGGCGTTCGAGAGGTTCCGCATCGACCGGTCGAGCGTCGGGGTCTCGGACCGGGCGATGGCGAGGTAGACGTTCTGGTCGAGCTGTTCGAACTGGGCCACGAGCTCGTCGGTGGTGGCCGCGGTGCGCGGGGAGAGGCGGGCAAGACGCCGGGCGAAGGTGGCGAGACCCGAGATGGTGGGCGCGACCCGTTCGGGCCCCTCGGTCGGCGACCCGGCCACACCATCAGGGACCCGGTCGGTCGCGAGCTCGTCAGGTTCACCGCTCATGGGTTCACCGCTCATGGGTTCACCGCTCATGGGTTCACCGCTCATGGGGTCGCCGCGGGAGGTGGGACGAGCTGCTCGGCGACGAGGCGGACGTAGAGCTCCGAGCCGCCGGGCATGAGGTGCATGCCGTCGGTGTAGAAGATCTCCTGGCCCTCGGCTGCGGCCTGTTCGGACAGCGCCTTCCAGTCGATGAGCGTGGCGTTGGGGTAGCGGGCCACGCCCTCGGCGATCACCGCGTTGTTGCCGTCCATCCAGTTCCGGGGCACGCGGTTGTTCACGAAGATGACGTGGCGCCCGCCGGCGACCTCCATCACCTCGTCGAACTGCGAGGCCCTGAAGTCGCCGTTGTTGCCGAAGCCGAACAAGATCGTGTTGCCGACGTCGCCCGCGGCGATGCGGTCGCGCAGCAGTTGGATGCCGACGCTGACCTGCCGGCTCTTCTCGGCGTCGACCGCGACCCCGGCTCCCAGCCCCTCGAGGCCGACCTTGGCACCGAGCATGACCGAGTCGCCCAGCGCGGTGAGCGTGACGCCCTGGGGGATGGTGGGCGGGGTGGGTGCCGGAGCTTCGGTGGGCGGCGGGGCGGTGGTCGGCTCGCCCTCCACGGTCGATGCGGTCTCCGGCGGCAGGGTCGACGCCGTGGTCGGGGCCACGGTGGTGGTGACAGGCCCGTCGAGCGTCCCGGCTCCGAGCGCGACGAAGTCGACTTCGGCCGGCTTGCTGGCCACGGCCATGACCGCGATGAGGATCACCAGCGACGCACCGAGGGCACCGAAGCCCACCGTCCAGCGCGACTTGAGCTGGATGCGACGCTCGCCCTTGGACTCGCGGTACTCGTTCCACTTCCTCCCGATGGCCCCTTGGCGGATGGGCATCTCGAGGAAGCGGTACGACAGCTCGGCGACGGCGAAGGTCAGCACCATCCGCAGGGCGAACAGCTGGAACCCGTCCAGGCCGATGTCGCCCCGGACCTCGACACCGTCGACCACGGTGTGCGGGCGCGTGAGCTGGAAGATGGGCCAGTGCCACAGGTAGAGGCCGTACGAGCGCTGACCGATCCACTGGAGCGGCCTGACCCCGAGCACCTTGCCCAGGTGGGCGGCGGGGTGGACGGTGACGGCGATGACCACGAGCGTGACCAGGTCGAGGAAGAGCAGCCCACCGCGGTAGAGCCAGTCGCTGCGCTGGTTGGTCAGGTAGAGCATCACGCACAGGATCGCCACGGCGACGCCGCCGGCGATGTCGAGGCTGCGGGCGGCCTTCGCCGTGATGTCGGCCTGGAGCCGCCACGGCGCCCAGGCGAAGGCCAGCGCGCAGCCGAACAGCAGACCTGCGGCCCGGGTGTCGGTGCCGTAGTAGACCCGAGACGGATCGGTGCCCGGGGTGAACAGCACGAACATCAGCACGGCCGACGCGAAGGCCATGGCGATGATGACGACCGGGAAGCGCTTGCGGCCGAACAGCTTCATGCCACCCACGAAGATGAGCGGCCAGACCAGGTAGAACTGCTCCTCGACGGCCAGCGACCACAGGTGCTGGACCAGCGATGGTCGCCCCAGCTGCTCGAAGTAGGACTTCTGGGCGACGATGAAGCCCCAGTTGGCCACGTAGAGGAACGACGACGCGACGTCCCCGCGCAGGCTCGCCACCTCGTCGGGCAGGAAGATCACCGCGATGAGGCAGGTGACGAGCAGGAGGGCGAACAGCGCGGGCAGCAGGCGGCGCGCCCGGCGGATCCAGAACTGGCCCAGGTCGATGCGGTCCTTGTCGCGCCACTCGGCGATGAGCAGGGCGGTGATGAGGTAGCCCGAGATGACGAAGAACACCTCGACGCCGAGGAACCCACCGGACATCCAGCTGATGCCGGCGTGGTAGAGGAGGACCGATCCGACCGCGAGCGCGCGAAGGCCGTCGAGTCCGGGCAGGTACGGCAGGCGCGTCGAGCGGCCCGCCGGCGTGCGAACAGCAGGCGAGGGGTTGGTCACGAAGGCACCATTGTCGTCCACCGACGGGGGCTACCGGATGTCATTGAGCAGGGTTTTCTCCCGGATGGGCCACGAGGGCGGTACGCGGCACCCCAACGGCCGCCCGCTGCGCCGCAGTAGGGTATCGCCGTGGCTACGAGACACCGCTGTCTCGCGGTCTGCGCACCAGGGCTCGAGGCCCTCCTCCGGGCCGAGCTCCAGACGCTCGGCATCACCGCCAAGCCGTCGATCCGTGGCGGGGTTCCCTTCAGCGCATCGACGCGCCAGCTGTACGTGGCCAACGTCTCGTCCCGCCTCGCCACCCGCGTGCTGGTGCGCCTCGAGCCGTTCACGGCGCGGACCTTCGCCGAGCTGGAGAAGCAGGCGTGGGAGCTGCCGTGGGAGAGCTGGATCACGCCGGGCTCGACGGTGCGCATCAGGGTGTCCAGCCACTCCTCGCGGCTCTACCACACCACCGCGATCGCCGAGCGGGTCGCTCGGCTGGCCCGCTGCGAGCTCGCCGCTCCGCTCGACGCCACGACCGCCACGACCGGCACGACCGGCACGACCGGCACGACGGGTGGTCAGGACCGGGGCGACGAGGTCCGCGGCAGCGACGCCGTGCTCGTGGTCGTACGGGTCGAGCGGAACCGGTTCTCGATCAGCATCGACACCTCGGGTGAGCCGCTGCACCGCCGGGGCTGGCGACCCGACGGAGCGAAGGCGGCGCTGCGCGAGACCCTCGCCGCGGCCGCGCTCGCCGCGATCGGCTGGGACGGCTCGACACCGCTCGTCGATCCGTTCTGCGGGTCGGGAACCATCCCGATCGAGGCCGCCACCGTCGCGGCCGACCGAGCACCGGGCATCGCCCGCACGTTCGGCTTCCAGCGATCGCCGTCGTTCGAACCGGGCACCTGGGCCAGCGTCCGAGCCGTGGTCGACGCGCGAGCCGCGGATGCGGAGTCGGGCCGACCCGTCATCGTGGCGTCCGACCGCGATGCGGGTGCCGCGTCGACGACCCGCACGAACGCCGAGCGAGCCGGTGTCGCCGACCGCATCGACGTCGCCCGCCACGCGCTGTCCGACGTCGTGGTCCCCGACCTCGCACCCGCCGGGGCTCGACGCCCCGACGGTCAGGCCGACGCCCCTGACTCCGCCGGTTGGATCGTCACCAACCCCCCGTGGGGCGGACGCGTCAGGGGCGGCGGAGACCTGCGCGACCTCTACGCCCAGATCGGCAACGTCGCCCGCGGGCGGTTCACGGCGGTCGACGGCGGTGGCCGGTGGTCCATCGCCATGTGGGTCGCCGACACGAAGGTGGCCGGGCACAGCGGCCTGCACCTCGAGCCGGCCCTGCGCACCACGAGCGGCGGCCGCGACGTCACCCTGCTCGCCGGTCCGATCACCTGACCGACCCGCCCGAGGCTCCCAACACGGCGTCGACGACCCGGGGCCGGTCGCGGCCCTCGGCCGTCAGGCAGGCGCGCGCTCGTTGAGCTCCGAGACGTTGCCGAGCAGGATCCGCTCGCGATCGGCGGGGTCGAGGTCCTTGACCTCCACCACGTAGTCGAGCGGGGACGGCATGCCCTCGATGTGCGGCCAGTCGGAGCCGAAGAGCACCCGGTCGGCGCCCATCGCCTCGACGACCTCGTAGACGTCGTCTTCCCAGAACGGGTTGATCCAGACGTGGCGACGGAAGATGTCCGCAGGGTCCTCCGGGTAGAAGCCCGGGATGCGGTGGTGCATCGACGTGAGCTTCTTCAAGAGGTTGGGCAGGAACTCGGCGCCGTTCTCCACCGAGGCGATGCGCAGGTTGGGGAAGCGGCCGAAGAGGTCGGCGAAGATGGTGGAGATCAGCCAGTCGTGGGCGGCTCGCTCGATGTCGTACTGCTTGATCGAGGGCCGGTACCCGCCCTTGAAGCTGGCCGCGAACCCGTCGGGAGCCCAGCCGTTGGCCCCGATGCCGGCATCTCCGGCGTGGACGACCACGGTGATGCCCGCTTCGTTCACGAGCCCCCAGAAGCGGTCGAAGTGCTCGTCGAAGGGGTTCTTGCGCCCCTCGACGGTGGTGGGGGTCCCGGTGCGCATGACGATGGTGCGGGCATCGTTGTCGAGGGCCCACTGCACCTCGTCGACGGCCCAGTCGACGTCGGCGAGCGAGATGTACGGCCCGGCGAAGATGCGGTCCTGGTAGGCGAAGCCCCAGTCCTCGGCCAGCCACCGGTTGAAGGCGCGGAACGTGAGGCACACGGCCTCGGGGTCGTCCTTGAGGAGCTCCTCGTAGAGCATGCCGAGCGTCGGGAACAGCCAGCACTTGTCGAGGCCCTGTTCGTCCATCTCGGCCAGGCGGGCGTCGCGGTTGCGGTACGAGGCCCGGATCGGCTCGCGATCGGCGAGGAACTCCAGCGGGTTGCGCCCTTCGGGGTTGCCCCGGAAGTAGTCGTGCATGGCGCCCGGCTTGGCGATGGGGTCGAAGGTCGGGTTGGTGACGGCGCGGGAGACGACGCCGCCGACGACCTGGTACCTGCGTCCCTCGATCTCGCTCCACTGCACGCAACGCGGCCCCAGCGTGGGGTCGAGGTGGCGGGTGAACGCGTCGAGCGCCTCGTAGTAGTGGTTGTCGCAGTCGAAGACCGGATGGTCGAGCTCTGACATCACACACCCCTGGTTCGCGTTCGTGCTGTGCGTCCCCGCACGGTACTAGAACACGTTCCAATCCGTCCCGCCCGAGTCAGGGCGTCGTCGGGGCCGGCTCCGGCGGGAGCACCGACAAGGTCACGAAGCCGTTGTTGAAGGCGATGATGTCGTCGGGCGGATCGGTGAGGGTGGACGCGCAGTCCTGGTCCTTGATCGCATCGGTACCGGTCGGGGCGAGCGGGACCTCGAGCAGCCCGCGCACCTCGGTGCCCGGCGCGCAGCTCGGCACGTTCATGCCTTCGAGCAAGATCGGGTCGGTCGCGGCGTAGGTGCCGTCGATGAGGCCAGGACGGTGCTCCTCGAGCCAATCGGTGACGAACGCGGCGGCGGTCGCGTAGTCGAAGCTGGGGGTGCCCGAGCCGACGGCGAGGGCGGGGATGCCCCGACGCACCGCGGCGCGGGCGGCGCCGATGGTCCCGGAGACGTCGATGACCGCGCCGAGGTTCTGCGCCTCGTTGATGCCCGACACGACCACGTGCGGCTCGAAGTCGATGCCGTCCTGGTCGAGCGCGTAGATGACCGAGTCGGCGGGGAAGCCCTCCACGCCGATCGCCTCGTAGCCGCCCGCGGTCGTGGTCGGCTCGCCGGTGAGCTGGCCGCCGGTCTCGTTGCCGCCCTGGCCGCTCTGCTGGGTGGCCGGGGCCACCACCGCCACCTCGACGTCCGGGAGCGCGA
This sequence comes from uncultured Rhabdothermincola sp., assembly GCA_964525005.1. Classification (GTDB taxonomy): domain Bacteria; phylum Actinomycetota; class Acidimicrobiia; order Acidimicrobiales; family Acidimicrobilacustridaceae; genus CAZALT01. The sequence continues at coordinate 26,045 of CAZGEF010000007.1, read as the reverse complement.
CGAGCGCTTCGGTCAACACGCTGATGCCCTCGGCGCCGACGCCGTCGTCGTTGGTGACGAGGATCTGGAGCACCCCCTGCTCGGGGATGGCCGTGGAGGTCGTCGACTCCACGGTGGTGCCGCTCGACGACGTGTCGTCGGACGAGCTGCAGCCGACCAGGATGATCGGCACGACGGCGATGGCCGCGACGAGAGCCGCGAGGCGACGGGACGTCATAGGTGTTCCCCCTGTGAACTCGGTGACGCGGCGACGCTAGGTCCTGGGCACGAGCCGTGCCGATCGTTTGCAGGACGCAAAGTTCAGCCGCGGTCGGGGCTGAGCCGCCGCGCCAACCAAGACGGGCTGGTGACGACGTCGAACCCGTCGAGGTTCGTGAGCCAGTCGAAGTTGCGCCGGTGCAGCTCGTCGTCTCCGTCGAACCGGTTGAGCATCACGATCGTCGAGGCGATGTGCGATGCCCGATCGATGGCACCCATCGACAGCCGCACCGAATTGATCGTTCCCAACCCGGCATCGGCGACGAGGACGACGACGTCGGGTTGCAGGACCTCGACGAGGTCCAGCGACGCCCCATCGCTGGCGATCGGCGACAGGAGGCCACCGACGGTCTCCACCAGCGCAACCGCGGTTCCGGGACCGGTCGGCCCGGCGATCTCGGCCGCGAGCTGCGCCACGGTGAACGGCTCGCGGCCCAATCGCTGCGCGGCCATGGGCGGCGCCATCGGGACCTCGTAGCGCCGCTCGGGACGGCACACCGTGCGGTGGTGCTCCCCCGTCGCCGCCGCGAGGACGTGGGCGTCGGTCGACTGGTCGCCGGGGTCGTGGGACTGCACGGGCTTGCGGGCCGACACGGCGACACCGTCGGCGAGGAGCAGGCGGGCGACCTGGGCCGAGACCCACGTCTTGCCGACCTCGGTGCCGGTGCCGAGGACCACGACAAGGGGCATCAGGAGCCGTCGGCGGGATGGCGTGAGCGCAGACCCAGGCCGTCGAGCGCCTCGATCAGGTGGTCGATCTGGTCGTCGGTGTGCGCCGCCGACAGCGCGATGCGAAGCCGGGAGCTTCCGGGCGCGACGGTCGGGGGGCGGATGGCGGGGACGAAGACCCCCCGATCGAGCAGCGCGGCCGCGGCTTCGACGGCATCGAGCTCGTCACCGATGACGATGGGGACGATCGGCGACGGGTGCCCGGGGGCGAGCCGGGCGATGTGGGCCCGGAGCCGCGCTCGGGCCACGTCGCCCTCGAGGGACCGGATGATCCGCAGCGCAGCGAGGCTCGCGGCCGCGTCCCCGGGCGGAGACGCCGTCGTGAAGATGTACGGCCGGGCCCGGTTCACCAGCAGATCCATGTAGGGCTGCGAACCGGTGACGAACCCGCCGAAGGACCCGAACGTCTTGGACAGCGTCCCGACGCGCAGGACGTTCGCCGGCTGAGGACCCGGGGCCGACTCGAGCACGGCGTGGGCGTCGTCGAGCACGAGGAGCGCGCCGTAGCGGTCGCACCGCGCGGCGAGACCGTCGACGTCGGCCACGTCGCCATCCATCGAGAACACGGTGTCGGTGACCACGATCTGGCGTTCGGGCACCCGGCCGTCGGCCCCGGGCGCGGCGAGCGCCGCCGCGACGGCGTCGAGATCCCGATGCGGAAGGACCCGCAGCTCGGCACCCGCCGACTTCGCCATGCGGCAGCCGTCGATGAGCGACGCGTGGTTGAGCTCGTCGGACAAGATGCGAACGCCACGACCACCGAGCACCGCAAGGGTGCCGGTGTTCGCCGCGAAGCCGGTGCCGAACAGCACGGCGGCACCGGCACCGCGCCACGCCGCGAGCTCGTGCTCGAGCTCGGCGTGCGGAGGCCGGGATCCGACGATGAGCCGAGCCGCGCCCGAGCCGGTACCCCACCGCTCGATGGCACCGATCGCCGCCGCCTTCACCTCAGGGTGCTGGGTGAGGCCGAGGTAGTCGTTCGAGGCGAACGACACGACGCCGGGCCGCCGACCGCCCTTGGCCTCGGCCTCGGCCTCGGCCAGTTCGCCCTCGGGACCCGCGGCGTCGAAGGTCCGTGGCGCCCGCCACTGCCCCGCGGCGCGGATCGCGTCGATCTGCTGGTCGGCCCAGTCGTCCCACGCGGTCACGGGCAGACCCTACCGACGCACGTCCGCGGGACAGAAGCCAGGCGAGCCCCATGAGCCCGAACCCCTCCATTCGTCCGCGTGGTCACTCGTCCGCGTGGTCACTCTTCCGCGTGGTCACTCGTCCGCGTGGTCACTCTTCCGCGTGGGTGACGGGATCCTCGCCCATCCACGTGCGCAGCGTGTTCTTGAGCTTGGTCTGCTGGATGAAGATGTCGTGCTCGGGCGGAAGGTCACCGACGGGCTGCGGGGCCTTGAAGTAGAAGGACAGCCACTCCTGCACACCGGACTGCCCGGCGCGCGCTGCGAGGTCCATGAACAGGGCGAGGTCGAGCACGAGCGGGGCGGCGAGGATCGAGTCGCGGCACAGGAAGTCCACCTTGATCTGCATCGGATAGCCCATCCACCCGAAGATGTCGATGTTGTCCCAGCCCTCTTTGTTGTCGCCGCGGGGCGGGTAGTAGTTGATGCGCACGACGTGGTCGATGTTGCCGTAGAGGTCTGGGTACTCCTCGGGCTGGAGCAAGGTGTCGAGCACGCCCAGCTTCGAGGTCTCCTTGGTCTTGAAGTTCTCGGGGTCGTCGAGCACCTCGCCGTCCCGGTTGCCCAGGATGTTCGTGGAGTACCAGCCGCGCAGGCCCAGCATGCGGGCCTTGAGGCCGGGGGCGAGGATCGTCTTCATGAGGGTCTGGCCCGTCTTGAAGTCCTTGCCGGCGATCGGCACGCCGCGGGCCTCGGCCAGTTCGATCATGGCGGGGATGTCGACCGACAGGTTCGGGGCACCGTTGGCCAGCGGGACGCCTGACGAGATGAGGGCGTAGGCGTAGATCTGGCTGGGTGAGATGTTGTCGTCGGAATCCTTCAGGCCCTGCTCGAACGCGGCGACCGACTGATGGACCGCGGTCGGCTCCTGGTAGGCCTCGGTCGAGCCGCACCACACGGCCACCAGGCGGTCGCAGTCGTTGTCGATGCGGAAGCGCTCGATGTCGGCGATGAGCGCCTGGGCCAGCTCCCACTTGTTCGTCTCGGTCTTGACGCGGGTGCCTTCGAGGCGGGAGACCCAGCGCTGGTCGAACACGGCATCCATGGTGACGACGCCCTCGAGCTCGCCCGACACGGGACCGAGGTCGCGCTCCTCCAAGACGCCGCAGGTGCGGGCTGCTTCGAGGGCGTTGGGCGAGATGGGGTCCCACCCACCGAACACGATGTCGTCGAGCGGCGTGATCGGGACGAACTCGCGGATGAGCGGGTTGCGACCCTCGTCGCGCTCACCGAGGCGGATGTGCGCCATCTGGGAGAGCGATCCGATCGGGACGGCGTGGCCCTGACGAGCGGCGATGACGCCGGCGACGAAGGTGGACGCCACGGCGCCGAGTCCTGGGGTGAGGATGCCGAGCTTGCCGGTGGCGGGAGCGATGGTGCGGGGTTCAGCCATGGCCGACACGCTACGCCTCTGGTCACGTGACGTGAACATCAGTCACCTACGATGAAGTATCGCTTCATCAACGACCGGGGGTCTCCCTCCCCATCCGAGGCGCCCTGGCCGCCCGTCCGCGGGCCGCCCGTCCGCGGGCCGCCCGTCCGCGGGCCGCCCGTCCGCGGGCCGCCCGTCCGCGCGGCCGGCGCTGCCCAACCTGACCGTCGCCCAGCTCGACTACCTCGTCGCCGCGGTCGACGCGCCGACGTGGGCGCAGGCGGCCAGCGACCTCGACGTCTCTCCCTCGGCGCTGTCCCAGGGCATCGCCGAGCTCGAGCGGCGCGTCGGGCTCACGTTGTTCGAGCCCGCGGGCCGGCGCCGCGTGCCGACCCCCGAGGCGGGTCCCGTGCTCGACCACGCACGACGCGTGCTCGCCCAGACGCGCGACCTCGTCGACTGGGCGAACCAGGTGCGCCGTGGCGAGGTCGGCACCCTGCGGGTGGGGATGATCGACGCCGCCGCCATCGACCACTTCCCCGACGTGCTTCGTCTCTTCCGCGAGGACCACCCCGACATCGACCTGCATCTCGTCGTGGCGCCGTCGGGCGAGCTGTTCGAACAGGTGCGCCGTGGTCACCTCGACCTCGCCGTCGGGGTCCGACCCGATGACGCGGGCCCCGATCGCGACCTGGTCGTCACGCCGGTGCTCGACGAACCGCTGTTCGTCTACGCACCACCTGGCCCCAGCCCCCGAGCGCGCCCTGCCCGCCGAACCGCTACCCAGGACTGGGGTCCATGGGTCACGTTCCCCACCGGTTCGTCGACCCGCGCCGTCATCGTCAGCGCGCTCCGCGATGCCGGTGCGCCGGTGGAGATCGTCGCCGAGTCCAACCAGCCCGACGTCCTGCGCGAGATGACCCGGCTCGGGCTCGGCTGGACCGTGCTGCCGGCGTCGCGCGCCGAGCGAGGTCCGACGCCGCTCACACCGATCCGGAAGCGCCCGCTCACGTCGAGGTCGCTCGTGATCGGTCGCCGATCGACCGCCCTCCGCCACCCGGCCGCCGACGCGTTGCAGGCCGCGTTGCTCGCCGCGGATGGCACCTGACCAGCGCACACCCGCTCGGCCCGCCACCGGACGGGCATGACATCTTCACGACCGAGCCGGCAGGGAGCCCTCGCCACCGGTGCCGCACGAGTCCCTGCCCGCTCGCGGCGAGGACCCGGGAGTCAGCGGGGGACGTCGGTCCAGGGGGTGTCCTTGTCGGTGCGCGGCTCGCCGGGAAGGCCGAGCACGCGCTCGCCGAGGATGTTGCGCTGGATCTCGGACGTGCCGCCCTCGATGGAGTTGGCCCGGGCCCGGAGGAACATCTTGCGGGCCGAGCCGGGAGGGCCGACGAGGCCGAGCGCGTCGACCCGACGCATCTCGTAGTCGTAGTCGAGCAGCGCCGCCGCGCCGAGGAGGTCGACGCACAGCTCGTAGATGTCCTTGTTGACCTCCGTGAACATCAGCTTGGCGATCGACCCCTCCGGTCCGGGGTTGCCGGCTCGCCGCATCTGGCTGGCACGGATGTTGGTGAGGCGCAGCACCTCGGCTTCGATCCAGAGCTGCACGAGGCGATCGCGAGCCACGGGGTTGCGATCGACGCCCTCCTCCTGCCAGATGCGCACGGCCTCGGCGATGGCACCCGATCCCTGCCTCGGAGGCCCGGAACCACCACCGATCGTGGAGCGCTCGTTCATGAGCGTGGTCATGGCGACCCGCCAGCCCTCCCCGACCTCGCCGATGCGATCGGTGTCGGGGACGCGGACCTCGGTGAGGTACACCTCGTTGAACTCGGCCTCGCCGGTCATCTGACGCAGCGGGCGGACCTCGACCCCCGGCGCGTGCATGTCGAGGGCGAAGTAGGTCATGCCCTTGTGCTTGGGGAGCTCGGGGTTCGTGCGAGCGACGAGCATGCCCCGATCGGCGATGTGGGCCAGGGTGTTCCACACCTTCTGGCCCGTGACGATCCACTCGTCTCCGTCGCGGACCGCCCGACACGCGGCCGCCGCGAGGTCGGACCCGGCTCCCGGCTCGCTGAACAGCTGGCACCACACCTCTTCGCCGGTGAACATCGGCCGCAGGAACCGCTCCTTGGCCTCGTCGCTGCCGTGGGTGACGATGCTCGGACCGGCCATGGCCAGGCCGAAGAAGTGGCGCTCCTCCGGGCCGCGGGCTCCCGCGTCGCGGAGCCGCTGCTCGACGACGCGCTGCAGGACCGGGGGCGCGTCGAGGCCGCCCCACCCCTCGGGGAACTGCACCCAGGCGAGCCCGAGGTCGTACTGCCGGCCCCGGAGCTCGAGCTCGTCGGTGGTGCGAGGGTCGGCGGCGGCCAAGAGCTCGTCGATGCGCTCGTGCACGCGTGCGGCGACGTCGGTCACGTGGCGACCCTACGTCCGACCGGTGACCGGTGCCCGCGAAGCCCGGGCCGGCTGCGCCAGCGCGGCCCGAGCACGACCCATCAGCGAACTGGCTGGGAGAGCCCGTCGCATACGACGGACTCGGCCTGCCGGTTCGGCGAGATGGCAGGCGACGACGACCCGGATGTCCTCCCTAGAGTGCGGGGATGCCCGACCTCGACACCATCCAGATCCCCCTCGGTCCCTACGTCTTCGACACCGCGGTAGCGGGCCCGAGCGACGGCCTGCCGGTGCTCCTGCTCCACGGCTTCCCCGAGACGTCGTGGTCGTGGCGCTTCGTGCAACCTGCCCTGTCCGAAGCCGGCTATCGATCTGCCGCCCCGGACCTGCGGGGCTACTCGCCCGGGGCCCGGCCCACCGAACCGTCGGACTACGCGATCACCACCCTCGTCGCCGATGTGATCGGCATCGCCGACCACCTCGGCTGGGAGCGCTTCGACCTCGTCGGACACGACTGGGGAGGGGCCCTGGCGTGGCAGGTCGCCGGCCGGCACCCCGATCGGCTCAACACGCTCACGGTCGTGTCGACCCCGCACCCGAAGGCGTTCGCCGAGGCCAAGAAGGCCGGTCGCTCGGCCGACGGCGATGACCAGGCCGAGAAGTCGGCGTACATGGAGTGGTTCCGGACCCCGGGCAGCGAGCACGAGATCCTCGCCAACGGTGGCGAGACCCTGCGGGCGGGGCTGGTCACGATGGGGCGCGACCAGGAGAGCGCGGACCACTACGTCGACCGGCTCACCGATCCGTCCGTGCTCGTCGGCGGACTCAACTGGTACCGCGGCGCGGATGTGACCGACAGCGACGGGCTCGGGCCCATCACCGTGCCCACCCTGTACGTCTGGTCGACCGAGGACGTCGCGCTGGGCCGCACGGCGGCCGAGGCTACGGCCGCCGAGGTCGAGGGGCCGTACAGCTTCGAGGTGCTCGACGGCATCAGCCACTGGATACCCGAGGAAGCGCCCGAAGCGCTCGTGGGGCACCTCCTCCCCCACCTCGACGCCCACCGCTGACCCGCCCAGCACCGACGCGACCACGGTCCCAGCCGGACGGACAACGGTGGAACATGGCCGTGGTGCCCGGGCCTCCCGTCTGATCCGGGAACATCCTGCGGGTGCGGGGACGACCGAGCGGTGGAGACCATTAGCGGGGAAGGAGGGAAACACCCCCGCGGGTGCGGGGACGACCATGGTGCAGCGCACGCCGCGTAGCCCGCCGAGGGAACACCCCCGCGGATGCGGGGACGACGGTCGGATCCCCGACGTGTCGATGCTGTGCTCGGGAACACCCCCGCGGGTGCGGGGACGACTACGGGAGCGCGTCGATGAGAAGCCCGGCAGCGGGAACACCCCCGCGGGTGCGGGGACGACTTGCGGGGCGCGTTCGGGTGGTTGTTGAGGAAGGGAACACCCCCGCGGGTGCGGGGACGACATGACCTCGCCGTTCGTCGCCGCCGACGAGGGGGGGAACACCCCGCGGGTGCGGGGACGACCTCGACACCGCAGTACACGAGCTCGCCGACCCGGGAACACCCCGCGGGTGCGGGGACGACATCGAGTTGCCACGGATGCCGGAGGGCACCTGGGGAACACCCCCGCGGGTGCGGGGACGACTGGCGGACCGTCGCGAACCTGGTCGCCTCGCGGGGAACACCCCCGCGGGTGCGGGGACGACGTCGCTCACCTTGGAGGTCCCGTCGTCGGCGCAGGGAACACCCCGCGGGTGCGGGGACGACGGCACCCGCACCGCTCCCACGGACGGCCCCGGGGGAACACCCCCGCGGGTGCGGGGACGACTTGGTCGTCGCCACCGTGGACGCCATGTCGTTGGGAACACCCCCGCGGGTGCGGGGACGACAAGGCCCGGGCGCTCGTCGAGATGAACACCAAGGGAACACCCCCGCGGGTGCGGGGACGACGGCCGCGGCGAGGACGGCGTGCGGGCATCAGGGGGAACACCCCCGCGGGTGCGGGGGCGACGGTCGAACCAGCGTGCCCTCACACCTCGCACGCGGAACACCCCCGCGGGTGCGGGGACGACCTGGCCGAGCTGGCCCGCAGCGAGGGTGAGAGCGGAACACCCCCGCGGGTGCGGGGACGACGCGGGTGTCCCGCTGGCTGAGGTGTCGTACCGGGGAACACCCCCGCGGGTGCGGGGACGACGACGCTGACCGCCGTGCAGCGACCGACCGCGAGGGAACACCCCCGCGGGTGCGGGGACGACGTGGCGTGCGCTCCGCCGAGCTCGAGCCGATCGGGAACACCCCCGCGGGTGCGGGGACGACTCCGCGTCGCCGCGTGTCGGTCGGACGTTCGTGGGAACACCCCCGCGGGTGCGGGGACGACAAGGCCCGGGCGCTCGTCGAGATGAACACCAAGGGAACACCCCCGCGGGTGCGGGGACGACCTTGCGCAAGTACGAGTCGGACGCGGCGAGAGCGGAACACCCCCGCGGGTGCGGGGACGACGGTTGGACTGGGGTCTGGTTCATTCGGGTCTCCGGAACACCCCCGCGGGTGCGGGGACGACCCTCCCGCCACAGCCGGACAGGGAAGCCACCGGGGAACACCCCGCGGGTGCGGGGACGACACGACTTCGCCGTCGACGGAGATCAGGGTCATGGGAACACCCCCGCGGGTGCGGGGACGACTTGGCGATCAGGTCGAGCGTGTCGGTAGCCGTGGGAACACCCCCGCGGGTGCGGGGACGACGTCGCCACCTCGCGACCGCTCCAAGATGCCCTGGGAACACCCCCGCGGGTGCGGGGACGACGCGTCGATGCGAGCCAGCACCTCGACCGGGAGCGGAACACCCCCGCGGGTGCGGGGACGACGCTGCGCCGCCGGCAACCATGCCGGCGAGAGCGGGAACACCCCCGCGGGTGCGGGGACGACAGCGACGCGACACGTGCCCGGAGCACGGTCAGGGGAACACCCCCGCGGGTGCGGGGACGACGGCGTCGCGGTTATCGCCTCGTCACCCGAGCGCGGAACACCCCCGCGGGTGCGGGGACGACCAGACTCAGGCGACCACTGACCGGGTGCTCGCGGGAACACCCCCGCGGGTGCGGGGACGACCGATGTCGGTCGGCCTCGTCGAGGTACGCCCACGGAACACCCCCGCGGGTGCGGGGACGACCGAAGTTGCCGGCGATGTCGTCGAGGATCAGCAGGAACACCCCCGCGGGTGCGGGGACGACACCAGCGTGTCCCGGCGACCCGCTCTTCGGCTGGGGGAACACCCCCGCGGGTGCGGGGACGACGGACGGCATGGCCGTGGGTTCGGTGTGGCCGCCGGAACACCCCCGCGGGTGCGGGGACGACATCGTCTGGCCGACGGTCGGCCACTCTTCGCCGGGAACACCCCCGCGGGTGCGGGGACGACACCCCCGCAGCGGACCGCCCCTACACGGTGAAGGGAACACCCCCGCGGGTGCGGGGACGACCATCTCACCCGATCCCGCTTCGTTGAGTCGGTCGGAACACCCCCGCGGGTGCGGGGACGACTCAGGAGGCGGCGACACCGACAAGCGGGCCGAGGGAACACCCCCGCGGGTGCGGGGACGACACTCTGGCCGATGAACGCGTGATCGGTCGGACCGGAACACCCCCGCGGGTGCGGGGACGACCGCCGCCGGACGAGGAGATCGCCCCGCGTGTGGGGAACACCCCCGCGGGTGCGGGGACGACAGCGACGCACGAGCCTTCGCCGCCTCATCAACCGGAACACCCCCGCGGGTGCGGGGACGACGATCACTTCGGGCATGTCGGCCGAGAGGCAGCGGGAACACCCCCGCGGGTGCGGGGACGACCAGGGCGTGCTCGATGTCGCCAACCAGATCCAGGGAACACCCCCGCGGGTGCGGGGACGACTGTCGGG
>CAZGEF010000007.1:0-16061 GCA_964525005.1 uncultured Rhabdothermincola sp. | reverse complement strand
ACCACCACGGCGAGGTCGTGGATCACGGAACACCCCCGCGGGTGCGGGGACGACTGCACCCCCGATCGGGTGGTCACCAGGATCGCGGGAACACCCCCGCGGGTGCGGGGACGACTCTTCGTCGACGGTCACCTCGGTGTAGGTGGTGGGAACACCCCCGCGGGTGCGGGGACGACTGTCGGGACCACCACGGCGAGGTCGTGGATCACGGAACACCCCCGCGGGTGCGGGGACGACTCGTCCGCGAGATCCCGAAGCATGGCATCGACCGGAACACCCCCGCGGGTGCGGGGACGACCGATGGGCAACGGCCGGTGCGGTCCGATCTCGAGGAACACCCCCGCGGGTGCGGGGACGACCCGGACACGCCGTGCTTGATCTTGACCTCGCCGGGAACACCCCCGCGGGTGCGGGGACGACGCTGCCGTGGGCACATAGATGACGCTCATCGGAGGAACACCCCCGCGGGTGCGGGGACGACGGCTTCCAGATGGCCGAAGCGACCCGAGCGAACGGAACACCCCCGCGGGTGCGGGGACGACTTCAAGGCCGAGAAGCCCGATGCCGGGAAGAGCGGAACACCCCCGCGGGTGCGGGGACGACCCACCTGAGGCACTCACGAACACGGGAAGAGGGGGAACACCCCCGCGGGTGCGGGGACGACTCCTTGATCCAGCCGGCCATGTCCGAGATGCCGGGAACACCCCCGCGGGTGCGGGGACGACATCAGTACCGCGCCTCGACCGCTCGGGGCGATCGGAACACCCCCGCGGGTGCGGGGACGACGCACCGACCCCTCCAGAACGAACCAGACATCGGGGAACACCCCCGCGGGTGCGGGGACGACGCTGCCGTGGGCACATAGATGACGCTCATCGGAGGAACACCCCCGCGGGTGCGGGGACGACGGTGCCTTCAGCGAGATAGATCTTCATAGCTTCGGAACACCCCCGCGGGTGCGGGGACGACGGCGGGGTCGCTGGGGTCGCTCACCTGACGCCGGGAACACCCCCGCGGGTGCGGGGACGACGTCGCCGTCGCACGCTTCTGGCTGAACGAACTGGGAACACCCCCGCGGGTGCGGGGACGACCCCGTGAGCCAGCCTGTCCCCCTTTCCAGCAGGGGAACACCCCCGCGGGTGCGGGGACGACAACGACGGCACCGACTGGAATGTCTGTGCCGAGGGAACACCCCCGCGGGTGCGGGGACGACGTCGGACGGCACCTGGACCTCGGTGCCGTCAGGAGGAACACCCCCGCGGGTGCGGGGACGACATCGAGCTGCCGCGGATGCCGGAGGGCACCTGGGGAACACCCCCGCGGGTGCGGGGACGACCGCGGTGACCACGATCAGCGCCCCCGAGTCCGCGGAACACCCCCGCGGGTGCGGGGACGACTTCTCCGCGTGGTGCGGGACGAGCTCAACGGAGGGAACACCCCCGCGGGTGCGGGGACGACCGGGTTTCAGCGGTCATGGTGGGCTCCTAGAAGGGAACACCCCCGCGGGTGCGGGGACGACTTTCCCGCTCCGGTCCAAGCCAGCACCCCGCCGGGAACACCCCCGCGGGTGCGGGGACGACCCACCAATCGCCTTGGTGAGATCCCCGAGCTGGGGAACACCCCCGCGGGTGCGGGGACGACTACGACGGCGTATCGACATCGACGGTCTCCGAGGGAACACCCCCGCGGGTGCGGGGACGACGACCTCGGCGTCGATCAGGTGCCCGCCTTCCTTGGAACACCCCCGCGGGTGCGGGGACGACATGTCGTAGTCACCCGCGAGAGTGGCGGACACCGGAACACCCCCGCGGGTGCGGGGACGACTCGATGCCGCCTGTGGTGAGAGTGGAGAACAGGGGAACACCCCCGCGGGTGCGGGGACGACATCGAACTCGACCTTGGTCGGGGCGCTTTCACCGGAACACCCCCGCGGGTGCGGGGACGACGGCTTGATCGCTTCCTCGCCGAGCGGCGACATGGGAACACCCCCGCGGGTGCGGGGACGACGACGTCGATCGCGGCGGCGCCGATGGCGAGACCGGAACACCCCCGCGGGTGCGGGGACGACATCACCCGCAAGCGTTCCAACGGCTCGCCGGGCGGAACACCCCCGCGGGTGCGGGGACGACGCACGGCGACGAGGTCATCGACGGCCTTGAGAGGGAACACCCCCGCGGGTGCGGGGACGACTTGCTGCACCGACCTCTCATCGGGGCAGCAGGGGGAACACCCCCGCGGGTGCGGGGACGACTTCGTCGATGCGCTTCAGTGTCGAGGCCATCTGGGAACACCCCCGCGGGTGCGGGGACGACCGCATGTCAGCCGCAGCGAACGGGTCCTGTCCGGGAACACCCCCGCGGGTGCGGGGACGACTGAGGATGGTCCCGTAGTACTCAGCGAGGGCGGGGAACACCCCCGCGGGTGCGGGGACGACGTGCGGCCGTCTGCGAGGCGGACCAGGCCACGGGGAACACCCCCGCGGGTGCGGGGACGACTCGACATGGGTCTCGCGTCGTCGACCACGAAGGGGAACACCCCCGCGGGTGCGGGGACGACGTCCATGTGACGTGGAGCACCTTGCATCACGTGGGAACACCCCCGCGGGTGCGGGGACGACCATCTCAGCCCCGCCGAGTACGACCGCGCCCGGGGAACACCCCCGCGGGTGCGGGGACGACGGCAACCCGTCGATCGTCGTCGACGCCGCGTGGGGAACACCCCCGCGGGTGCGGGGACGACCTGAGGGGCCTTCTCCTTGATCCATGACCACAGGGAACACCCCCGCGGGTGCGGGGACGACGCCGCCCTGGCCGAGGCGGATGGCCTCGGCGCGGGAACACCCCCGCGGGTGCGGGGACGACCCACGCTCAGAGACCCCGACGCGACCAGCACGGGGAACACCCCCGCGGGTGCGGGGACGACTCAGGGCTGGCCGGCGAGTGCTGGACGAAGACGGGAACACCCCCGCGGGTGCGGGGACGACCCGCCGGGGGTCCGGGACCGGCCAGCACGGAGGGGAACACCCCCGCGGGTGCGGGGACGACCGCATGTCAGCCGCAGCGAACGGGTCCTGTCCGGGAACACCCCCGCGGGTGCGGGGACGACCGAGTTGAGATAGACGTAGTGAGGTGACGAATCGGAACACCCCCGCGGGTGCGGGGACGACCTGTACGCCGCACTCGACATCGCTATCTGTCCGGGAACACCCCCGCGGGTGCGGGGACGACTGCGTGGCGGGGTCGGGGCGGGGCAGGATGCTGGGAACACCCCCGCGGGTGCGGGGACGACGCGGCGAAGCAGCTGCCGGGCAAGCTCACCGAGGGAACACCCCCGCGGGTGCGGGGACGACAGCTGTTGCCACTGCTTGATGAGCGATCGGTGGGGAACACCCCCGCGGGTGCGGGGACGACACTGTCGCCAAGTACCCCGCCCATGGTTACAAGGGAACACCCCCGCGGGTGCGGGGACGACCGGCTCGTCCTCGAAGAGCAGCGGCACCGCGGGGGAACACCCCCGCGGGTGCGGGGACGACAGCGCCACTCGACGAACGCTGGTCGGGCGCCAGGGAACACCCCCGCGGGTGCGGGGACGACACGGCGGACAGTGCCCGTTCACCGAACAGCAGAGGAACACCCCCGCGGGTGCGGGGACGACGCGAAGCGCACCGGCTACTCGGGCCTCTGCGGGGGAACACCCCCGCGGGTGCGGGGACGACGCAGGGTGAACAGTCCAGCGAACGCAAGGAATGGGAACACCCCCGCGGGTGCGGGGACGACGCGCGGCTGCAACTCAGCGCCCCAGCGAAGGGGGGAACACCCCCGCGGGTGCGGGGACGACCACCTGGTAGAAGCCGGTCGTGGACTCGATGCCGGAACACCCCCGCGGGTGCGGGGACGACGCTCTCGGCGAGGAACGCAGCCCCCGAGAAGCCGGAACACCCCCGCGGGTGCGGGGACGACGTCAAGCGCGATCGCGTGGAGTCGAGTTGGCTGGGAACACCCCCGCGGGTGCGGGGACGACGGGGCGGGGACATCGGCGGTCCCCGCGGGGAGGGGAACACCCCCGCGGGTGCGGGGACGACGCTTGGACTTGGATCGGGGTCATGTCAGCTCGCGGAACACCCCCGCGGGTGCGGGGACGACGTTCCCGGGCGGTCTCGACCAGATCGACGACGGGGAACACCCCCGCGGGTGCGGGGACGACCCACTCGCGCCGTGCCCGTCCTGCACCGACGGGGGAACACCCCCGCGGGTGCGGGGACGACGGCATGCCGGGACATGAGTGCGAGGCAACGCTGGGAACACCCCCGCGGGTGCGGGGACGACCTCCGCCGCGTCGACAAGAGCCGCGTCCGTGAGGGAACACCCCCGCGGGTGCGGGGACGACGACGACGTTGCCGTCAGGGTCGATCGAGAACCGGGAACACCCCCGCGGGTGCGGGGACGACTCACACATCGACGACGTCGACTACGAGGCTCTGGGAACACCCCCGCGGGTGCGGGGACGACCGCCCCAAAGACCCACCGGGTGTCTTGGCCAGAGGAACACCCCCGCGGGTGCGGGGACGACCTCCCGACCCCCAAACCGTAGTCGCATCGCCGGGGAACACCCCCGCGGGTGCGGGGACGACTCGGCCGCTCCGAGCCCGTAGATCTCGGGCAGGGGAACACCCCCGCGGGTGCGGGGACGACGGAGAACAGGTCGATCAGGGAGCGGGCCCGGCGGGAACACCCCCGCGGGTGCGGGGACGACCGCTCCGGGATCGGTCGGGGGCAGAACACCGCGGGAACACCCCCGCGGGTGCGGGGACGACCATCCGGTCCGGTTGCTGACCGCAACCCGACCGGGAACACCCCCGCGGGTGCGGGGACGACCGTGGAGGGTCACGACCCGGGGCGTCACGCGGGGGAACACCCCCGCGGGTGCGGGGACGACATCGTGATGGGTGACATCGGGTGCGGATGCTTGGGAACACCCCCGCGGGTGCGGGGACGACGCGGCCGACGCGGCCAGCTCGATCGGCCAGTCGGGAACACCCCCGCGGGTGCGGGGACGACCGTCAACCACGTCTCCGGAGGGAGCGCGTCGAGGGAACACCCCCGCGGGTGCGGGGACGACGCATGGCGATCGTCGGGAGCGTCAGCAACAGCGGGAACACCCCCGCGGGTGCGGGGACGACATCCGCAACGGGCCGGAACAGGTGACGGTCCGGGGAACACCCCCGCGGGTGCGGGGACGACCACCTTGCCCGGCTCAACTTCGCAGAGTTGCAGGGAACACCCCCGCGGGTGCGGGGACGACCGGTCTTTGGCGATGGTCAGATCGATGATCCCGGGAACACCCCCGCGGGTGCGGGGACGACGCCCGCCGGCGTTGACGTCGCAGGTCACACCCGGGAACACCCCCGCGGGTGCGGGGACGACTTCGAGGTGATCTGGCCCGTGATCCCGACCGACGGAACACCCCCGCGGGTGCGGGGACGACCCCAGTGGATACCCCGAGGCGGCGAGATCCGAGGGAACACCCCCGCGGGTGCGGGGACGACGGCGTGATCGTCGAGGTGTACGAGCCGCCCGCCGGAACACCCCCGCGGGTGCGGGGACGACCAGGCTTGCTCCTGTTGTTCCGGCCCCGGGGTGGGAACACCCCCGCGGGTGCGGGGACGACGCTTCCATGTCGAGCGTGACGGTGCGTTTCGAGGGAACACCCCCGCGGGTGCGGGGACGACACTTCGTGACCTGGGACTTTAGCGGCGGAGTCGCGCTGACAACATCAGTCCGTCATAGTCGACCGGATACCAACGATCACGCCCGGCCGTGCGAACGCGCCACCGCTGCTCATTCCTGCTGGGCTCCACCATCACGACCTGGCCGTCACCGACTCGTTCCGCGAGCAGGTCCCATAGGCGCTCGCGGACACGAGCGCTGGGGGTTCCAACGAACACGCCTGCTGCCACCTCGACCATCCATCTCGTGAGATGCCCCCGCAACCCCTCCGAAACGGCGATGAGGACGACGACGGTCACGAACCCTCTCCATCCCCGGCGAGGGGTCCCGAAACCACATGGTGGTCGAGAGGAACCCGCAGGTCGGCATCGCCCTGTTTGCTCCAGTCGACGCCACCTGCCACCGAGCCAAGCCGGTCGTCCCACAGAGCCAGCTCATCCTGGTCTCTGAGCTCAACGCCCAGCAGTGACTGCACATCGGTGACGATCCGGTGGAGTAGCCGTCCATCGGCGAACCGATCACGCAGAGCAAGCCGCATATCTCGCTCCTCGGTCATCGACCGTGCCGCCAGGTCGAAGGCGAGCGGGATCGTGTAATCAGCCTTGTAGAGGTCAGCGATGTCGAGCACGAACGACATCGCCGAACCGGTGTGCACGAACCCGAGACCGGGACTGAGTCCGAGACCCACGATGGATGCGTGGCAGATCCCGTAGAGGCACGCGTGGCCTGCCGACAAGAGGCGGTTCACATCGTCACCCTTGGCGAACGCATCCCCCGAGACGTAGGACCGGCCGGACCAGGCGACACCCGTGCGCTTGGCGTGCTCCTTGTACAGACGACGAACACGCACACCCTCCCTCCCTCGCAGCTGCTGCATCGTCTGCGTACCGACGTCTTCGCCGGGGAACCTCATCGAATACATGGCCCTCGCCACCTCGAGACGCTCCCGCTTTCGGCTCACGAGATGAGCCTGCCGCTGCAGCAGACGGGATCCACGACTGGTTCCCATCCCGCCCATGTAGAGGCGAACCCCGTGCTCACCGACGAAGCAGACCGATGTTCCCGAGTCGCCGAGCAGGTTCATCGCTCCATGGGTGACCCGCGTCCCGGGTCCGAGCAGGATGACCGCCACCATGGCAGCCGGCACCCGCACCGTCCGCTCCTTGTTGATCAGCACGATCGCGTTGTCCTCGCGATCGACATGCGTCCGTTCGACGTAGAGCGTCGAGACCCGATCCGTCACCCGATGGAGATCGAGCGCCTCAGCGCGCCACCACATCAGACGACCAGCAGACGATCTGGTGGAGCAAGCGTCATCAGTCCACAGCCGTACGCTTTGGCTGGTCCGATCCCTTCGACGAGCTTGGCTCGCAGAAGCGTGGCGTCCGTGACCTCGAGTGACCCTTCGAAGCACACGATCTGCAACGTGACCCGTCCTGACTTGCCGCGTCGGAACACTCGGCGAGCACGAGTCCTGATGCGTACATCGAGCACCTCCTCGCCCATCGACTCGGTCGAAGAGGACGAGGACGGCACAGCGAATCCCCATCGTTCGCATCGGGCGAGGAACCAATCGAGCTGATGCGTTGCTGTGCGGTGCCCGACGCGCTCGGAGCGCAACCGGGATCCGTCGGGCCCCTCGCGACGGACGTTCTGCACCGGGTTGGCGGTCAACCGGAAGCTGTAGCGCTGACCGTCGTCGAGCTGGTCGAGAACGGGCTCGTACGACCGTGTCAGCGCCTGAGGATCGTCGCCAGAGGCTGAAGGCCACCCCGCCTGCTCGACGAGGTGCTCCCAGGACGGCATCGACTCGGTCACGACGAGCAACGCCGGGCGACGAGGCTCGTCCTCATCCAGGCGCCACAGAACCCGTTCGTCGACGGGCTGCGTCGGGATGCCCCCCAGCACCGCGGCGTGCATCGCCTGGGGGTCGGCCAGCAGGCGTCGCGCCTGCGAACGGAGTGGATTGATCCACACGCGCGAGAGGTAGTGCGACATCCTCACCACCCCAGCAGGGCGAACGGGTCGTGTTCGCCCGTGTCACCCGTCTCGCCGGTCTCGACCTGCACCCAACCACGACGGACCCGGCGTGTGACGAACGCACGATCGGCATGGGTGAACGTCACGGGCACGTCGGAGCGCTCCTCCAACACGGTCTCGACGTCAGAAGGGTCGCGATCGGAGGTGGTCGGCAGATCGATGACGCGCCGCGGGCCATTGAAGGCCCGCCACAACGCTTCCCGATGCTGCTTCGATGCCTGCCACGGGACTCGACGCAACGTCTCATCGAGGCTGTCCTCCCACAGGACCGACTCCTCAGGCGAGATGACGATCGGGAGGGTGGGCACGCACGACCGACGTCCCAGCGCAAGTGGGAACGAGGGTCGTCTCAGCGCATCGGCCAAACCCTCGAGCAGCGCGGGGGTGCCCTCGACGACGGCGACGAAGACGGCGTCCTGGAGGTAGAAGCGCTGCGTGACCCCCGTGTACTTGGCCGGCGACGTTCGCTTCTGCTCCCCCTTGGTGTTCACCGCCGCGGCGAGCAGCTGCTGTCCCCGAAAGTCGCTGACGGTGTGATAATCGCGCAGGACCGTGCCGGGCTGGTCCACCCGGACGCCCAGCCGGAGGTTGACGAGATCGACGATCGGATCCTCCCGGCGGCGACCGTCAGCCGCAGCGAGGAGGCCGACCACCCCGGACTTCGTCGGCTCAGCATCCGTCTCGCGGCGATTGAACCTGCTCGACGATCCCCACGACTGCAGCGGACCTGCCAGGCGAAGGGCGAGGCAAGCAGGAGGGCCGCTCACGCTACCGACTCCGCCGCCCGCTCTCCGACCGTTCCGCGAACCGCACCCAACAGATCATCGAATGCCATCGCGGGGCCGAACGCCTCCGCGACTCCGTCGATATCCGGGTCGTAAAGCGATGCGACCAGGAGCGGCGTCGCCGTCCACTGCTCGTCGATCTTCGTGAGCTCGCGGGCAAGCGTCTCGGTCGACTTCGTGACAAGTCCGTTCCCACCCGGGACCGGCGATTCGAACGCCGAGACCAGGTTGACCGGCTGGTCCTCACGCACGACGACCACGACCGTGCTCGGCAACGTCCGGTTCGCGAACGAGTTCTGCTTTCCCGTGGGCATCGACTTGACGAATCCTTCGATGAAGTCCACAACGGCCCCAGTCGCCGCCAAGCCGTCCCCATCGAGGTTCTCGATGAGCTGGTTCAGCCCGACGGTCGCATAGCGGTAGAGCGTCGACGAGTTGAACTCGATGGTGCCGATCATCGCCGCTCCGGCATCCTCGGTCGACGTGTCCTTCTCGTCGTCGACCGCGGTGAAGTAGTCGAATTCGATCTCGACGGCGTGCGTCGACAGAGCGTGGGCGACCTGGGTCGCGGCGTCGACGTTGAGCGAGGCGAGGTCGGCCACCATGCGCCCGAAGAGCGCAACATCGACCGGGTGGCCGTGCTTCAGTTGGTCGACCACCGGAATTTCCTTCACCGCCTCACCCAACGCGTCGTCATCGAGCGCCACCAGTTCGTCGACCCGGT
Organism: uncultured Rhabdothermincola sp.; assembly: GCA_964525005.1. GTDB lineage: Bacteria > Actinomycetota > Acidimicrobiia > Acidimicrobiales > Acidimicrobilacustridaceae > CAZALT01. The sequence continues at coordinate 6,786 of CAZGEF010000007.1, read as the reverse complement.
CGGCGATGAGATCGACGACCGAATCGAGCTGCGGGACTCCGAAGAACAGCAGGTAGGCGGTCTCCGTCTCCTTCTTGCCCGCGGTGATCTTGGGACCGACCAAGAGCGCCCGCGCAAGCCTCGTCGCAGACTCCTTCTCAACCTGGGTCTTCGCCTCGATCCGCTCGGTGAGCAGCGCCTCGATGCGCTTCGTGCGCGTCGACCGCTGCTCCTTCGGCAGACGATCGACGAAGTAGAGGCGAGTCGACCGCTTCCACGCCTGTGAGGACACGCGGGCACGGCGGACCCCGCCGAACACCGCCTGCTTGGGCGACCCGGCGTCGTCTCGGTTGAGGTTTGACGGTGGCACCGTCTGCAGGACGTGGATGTCGATGTACGTGTTGTTCATGGTGTTCCTCTCGGGTTCGTCCGCCGTGCTGGCGAGAGATGAGTTGGTTGCGATGACACGTGTTCAGCTGGCCCGGGACTTGACGTCGTCGCCCTGGTTCCGGTCGTCGGCGCGCTCGTAGTCGAGGCCCCACCGACGCCGAACACGGTCGCGCCCTTCGGGACGCGACCATCGGGTGAGGTCCTTGAGGAGATCGTCGTAGTCGAGGCCCTGCGTCGGGTTGAGGACCTTGAGCTGCTGGACGAGGCCCCGCAAGCGCCGGGCCAGCTCGTTGGGCGTGGATGCCACGACCGCGGCGTAGAAGCGCCGGTCGACCGCGTCCTTGGAGAAGCGCTCGTCGCCACGGTGCAGCGCACGAACGGCCTGGCCGACCCCGATGCCCTTGCGGTGAACGGGCGAGAGCTCGGACTGCTGGTGGAAGCCGAAGAGCACGAGCGCGTGGTGCTCTGCCACCAGGTCAGAGGGGAGATCCCAGCTGTCGGCGCCTGGCCGCAGGCGATCCTCCCCGAACCCCACCGTGTAGAAGGGCCACATGGAGGGCACGGTGCCGGGTTCACGTCCGGCCCCACGCCGCAACGCCGCCAGGTCTTCGCCTGGCGGTGGCTGCGCCTTCCTCTTCTCGTAGGTGGTCCACGTCCCCTCGCCATCGGTCCAGCGCCGCCAGTAGGCACGTCCCGCCTTGGTCATCCCACTACCTCCTCATCGAGACCGACGTCGTCGGCCGACCGGTCGTTTCCTTCATCCGACTCCCTCTCCGGGACAGGCACGACGGCCGCCACTCGACGCCGAAAGGCACGCTCGGCCGTCGAGACCCGGAACGGATGCTTCTCACCCTCCGAGCGACCCCGAAACGCCTGGGGCGGCACCGCGGACACGATCTGGTCGCCCAGCGCGAACGTCAACCGTCGCGCCGTGCGGGCCCACGCGTCCCGGGCCCGGTCGAGCTCGTCGGGATCGGCCTGGAGCCCGGCCAGCAGCCGTCGAACATAGGAATCGAACTGGTGGACGAGGCGCGTCCCTGGTCGCTGACCCGCGTCCCACGGGGTCGGATCCCCCCCCGAGGCGCGGCGCAGGTCGGCGTCGAGGAGATCAACCGCCGTCACCAAGTCGTCAACCTGCTTCACGACATCCTGGAGGAGCTCGCGCATCTCGGGGTCTCCACGCAACGCGACGACCGGCAAGGGGATCTCGTCGGCCATGACGTGCTCGACGATCGCGGATTGCGTGCCGTACTCGACACCGACGATCGCCACCCCGAGCGGGTAGTCGTCCCGGACGTAGCCCTCCGCTGTCAATCGGCCGATCTGCTCGAGGAGCGGGCTCGTGCGGTACGTTCCATTTGCGGACGACTCGACCGCGAGCAGCGCATCGAGCCCCCGCCACGCGGCCCGTCCTGGCTGGTGACGAGCTGGCCGCGAGGGCGGGTCGTCAGGCTTGGGCTTCGCGATGAGACGCCAGGCGGTGTGGGGCTCGAAGTCGGGCACCCTCGCCAGCCGGTCGCCACCCGTGACGACGACCCCGGTGATCGCCCCATCGGCATCCGGCACGAGTCGAACCCGACGACTCGACCACGTGAGCAGCTCGAGCAAGCCGATCGGCCGGCAATCGGGTTTCCAGGTCCCATCGAGCGGGGGACGATCCCAGATGGGTTGGTCAGCCGACGCAAGACCGTCGGGCACGATCGGGGTGTTGAGCAGGAGGGTCTCGAACAGGTTCCGCCCGGTCGGATGCACCGGACCGGCCCAACCCAGCACCCCGACCGGATTTCCGGTGGTCTTGCCGCTCTTCGCCTGGTCGTCACCGACCGCACCGGTCTTGATGCCGGCCGTGTCCCAGACCTGCACGTGCAACGCGAGGCGGAGCGCGACCGACAACGGCAACGCGACCTCGTCACCCTCGGTACGAGCACTGAACAGCGGCGGCGTGTTGCCCGACGCCACCGAAGGCACGAGCTGGGTGATGGGCTTCACCTCGTCCTTGCCGGTGCGGAGCCCCGCGACCTGACCGAAGGGCGCGACCGGGTCGAACGCATCGAACCGATCCCGTCGCCCCTCGAGATACGCCTTCAGCACCTCCGCATCGAACCGTCCGGCATCGAACCGCGCCTCCCACTCCTCGTCGCTGCGAGGAAGCCCGAAGGCATGGATCGTCACCGCCAGCAGCAAGCGGAGCAGGACGATCGGCATCGTCGGCGCCTCGGTCACTGCGATGCCCTCGAATTCGTGGGCCCGGACGAGCGCATCGCCCAGACCCACCTCCACCGTCTTCCCGCGCTCCACGACCGGCACCAACGGCCCGTCGATCATGCTGCTCTCTGGCATCCGCCGCCCCTTTGATAATGTCCACGTTGACCTGTGGCGTTAGCAAGTTTGACACGGGTAACGGGTGGCGTCAACCACGTTCTCGCTGAACCGCATACCGTTGGTGAGCCCGCCATTCGGTGGGGTGTTCCAGTCCACGTCGACCTGTGTCGTGGGGGATCAACCGTCGTCCCCGCCTTCGCGGGGGTCCGCCGACCGGCCAGCTGGTGGCTCATATACGGGTCACCTGCAGGCCGGCGTCGAGGTCATACGTCAAGCGCCAGCTCTGCGTTCCGGCATCGACCAGCGCACTCATCTGCCCGTCGAGCACGACCACCCTGCTGTGGCGAAGCCACGGGTCATCGTGCCAGTCGGGCAACGGCCGCAGCTTGCTCGCCAACCCGTGGTACCTCCTGCTCGTCGGGAGCTTGACGGCGCCGGCGAGCACCGCCTTGGGATGCTCTCGTCCGAGCTCGCCGATCTCGCCGAGGTCGACCGCACCATCCCACGAGCGGTAGCGGTCCCCGACGCGACGGATGAGCACGACCTCCTCGCTGGGCTCGCCGTCGCGAACCCGAACCCCATCGGTCGCCTGCCCGATGCGCTGCTCGTTGTTGAGCCCGTCAAGGGTCTTCGCCGTCAGCTGACCATGGGTGCTGAGCCGGAACTCATCCGCCTTGCTCGCTCGGTCCCGTTGCGCCGCGTGCCACTCCTCCTCGGCCTGGGTCGCGGCCTCCCGCCACGACGACGGGACCATGTCGTCCGGTCCGTACACCTCATCCACGAGCGACGGGATGTCGGCGGGGAACGTCCAGCCCCCGGCGTCACGCGCCCGCATGACGGCGGCGGCGGTGCGCAGCAACCGGTGTCGTCCGTAGATGGCCTCGCTCCCGCCGTCGAGCGCGGGGACCGCGTCGGATGACAACCCGCCCGTTCCCGCGACCACGACGGTCGGCCTACGCAGCTGTGGAGGACGGTACGCCGGGTCTTGGCTGTGACGATGGACGCGCCCCGCTCGCTGGATGAGCAGGTCGATCGGGGCGAGGTCGCTCACCAACAGGTCGGCATCGATGTCGAACGACTGCTCGGCCACCTGCGTGGCCACGACGATAAGGCGTTGCGGCCTCTTGCTTCGATCACTGCCGAGCTGGTCCAGAAGCCTGCTCGTTCGATCGGCCCGCGCGCCGACGGTGAGGCGTCCATGCAGGATCACCACGTCGTCCGACCCGAGCGCGTCGGCGATGGCCCGGTAGGACTCCTGCGCCCGATCCACGGTGTTGCGCACAACCAACGCGCATCCGCCTTCGAGCAGGCGATCGCCGAGGAGCTTCACGAAGCGCTCGCTGTCGTGATCGCTGCCTTCCGGGCTCACCTCCACGGCAACCGAGGAGCTCCTCCGTCCGGGCGACGCACCGGACGAATCGATCCGGGCCTCCCCACCGACGACTCGCGCCACGGTCGCCCTCGGGTAGTGCGCGTCGTCGGGAACCTGGTGGTCCTCGTGCGGACCACCGGCCGCCCCACGCAGGTACGCGTCGACCAGGTCCTGGCGCTGCCTCGGTGCCAAGGTCGCCGACAACAGCACCACCGGTACCTTGGCCCGTCCCAGCCAGAAGAGCGCCTCGCCCAGGAACTGGGCCATGTAGGTGTCGGCCGCATGCACCTCGTCGATGACGACGACCTTGCCGACGAGGCCGGCGAAGCGCAGCATCACGTGCTTCGTCCGGGTGGCGGCGAAGAGGAGGTGGTCGATCGTGCCGACGGCGAGCGGGGTGAGGAGCCCGCGGAGTCCCGCGAGGAACCACTCCGAGGGCGCCAAGCGATCGATCTCGTCGCAGTCCGGGCAGTCCTCGGCGACGCAACTGAACCCGGGGTCGAGGAGCGACGGAGGCTCGTCGGCCATGCCGTAGGGATCTACGTGCGGCTCGCGCTGCGCGCCTGGGCCCCCGGGCACGCCGCCGTCCTCCGAGGAGAAGCTGACGAGACGCTCCCACTTGTCGTTGAAACGGCGCTTACCGTGAAGCAAGGCGACCGGGAGGTCATCGCCGAGCTGTGCCGACCACTCGAGGACCTGGGTGAACATCGGATCGGCCGTCGCCTGGGTCGGCATGCCCACGAAGATGCCATCGGCACCGAAGCGGGCCGCAAGGACCTCGGCGGCGAAGAGCGCGGCATTGGTCTTGCCTTCCCCCATCGGCGCCTCGCAGATGAGCAGCCCAGGCGCTTCGAGCACTCGGGCCTGTGCGATGAGGGCCTTCTGCGACTCCCGAGCTTCGAAGCCAAACCGCTTCTGGAAGTCACTGTCGGAGGGCTCCAGAAGGCGGCCCCAACCACCCCGGAGACCGAGGCGCGACCACGCTTGCCTTCCCCGCACCCGGCTGGCCTCGACCGACACCTCGTCCAAGTTCGAGATCCCGGGGAAGTGGGTCCCGTCGCTGGCGATCCAGTCGGCCATGACGACGAACCCGCTCAACGCCAGCTGATGCGAACGGTCGAGTGACGCTGCTGGTTCGGCGACCGAGAGGTCCCGATAGCCAGCGGCAACCGCGGTGAGATCGACGAGCGCTGACTGCACGGCAACCCACTCGGGGTCGCGAGCGCCGATCAGGGCAGTGGGAGGCTTGAGCACCGCGCCAGCGCCGCGGACGACGCCGTGGTGCCCGGCGAGCAGCGGCCACATCCATCGGGCGTGGGCGCGACCATCCGCCCAGGCATCGCGCACACGTACGGAGAAGATCGCTGCGCTCATGGCCTCATGCCGTGCCTGTTGCCGCTGCCGGCGACTGATCGGTTTCCATCGAAGGCCAGATGCCTGCACGGCTCGGGCGAGTCCAGGGTCGTAGGACTGGAAGGCTGGACTCGCCTTGCCGATGTCGTGGAGCGCACAGAGCCAGGCAAGGAACCGCCGCCCAGCACCACCCGTGATCTCATCGAGGTCGTCCTGGACCACGGGAGCGAGGTAGTGATCCCACATCAGCTCGCCCACGGCCATGGCGTCGAAGAGGTGTTGGATGAGAAGGTTCATCCGAGGCGCTTCGTCGGACCCACGCTCGTTCGTGTTGGACTTCCCCCACAGCACCCCGAGCCGGGCCTCGACCTCGTCCGTGAGCCCGCCCCTCCAAGCCTCGCTCGTCATCCGATCAGACACGATCTTCCTCCCGAGGGCTCTGACCCGGACGTGGGTACGGCGCTACCGACGGTGGCAGCCGCCACATGCCAGAGAAGGCATCGAGCGGGCGGGTCACTTGCCGAAGCTCACCTCGACTGGCGAGCCGACATGCGACCGATCGGGTCGCTCGGACGTCCCACGCCGCCCGATGCGGATGCACGAGCGGTACCCCGAGCTGTTCACAACGACGACGCAAGGACACCCTCCGGTCGAGCGAACCGAGCGGTGCCGTCGCCGTGCAGATCCCCCGGGGCTCCGGCGGGATGTCAACACCCGACCGGGAGAACTCCGTCCGCAGGACCGACCAGTCGAACCGCAGGTTGTGCGCCACCGGGACACGCCCGACGAAGAGTCGGGCGATAGACCCCGCTACCTCCTCGAACCTGGGGGCCACGGCGACCATCTCGTCGGTGATCCCATGGATCCGAGTCGGCCCCACCATCCGCCCCGGGTGCATGATCGTCTCGTATCGACCGATCACCTCGCGGTTCGACGTGAGCTCGCACGCGAACTCCACGATACGACAACGCGGCGAAAGCCCCGTGGTCTCCAGGTCGAACACGATCCACTCCTCGGACTCACCACCGCCGTTCTGCGAAACACCCTCGACACTCACCACCCGCCTCCTCGTCCGCCTGCCACGTCAAAGTTCAACGTACAGAACCCCTGTGACAGTCGTCGGGGAAGGGCGACGAGACCACCGACCACGTCGATCACCGTTCGTTCAACACCGATACGTCCGCCAGTTCACGGGTCATTCTCGAGGGTTCTTGTCATCGAACACTTGTACCCTTGTGTTCGTGGATACGTCCCGTTCGTTCCCCGAGGGTGGTGGTAGGTCGTCGTTGGTCGATGCCGTCGATCCCTCCCTTGCGGATCTCGCTGCCGTGGTGGAGTCGCTCCGTCTCCATGTCGACACCAACGTGCTC
>CAZGEF010000006.1:0-50514 GCA_964525005.1 uncultured Rhabdothermincola sp. | reverse complement strand
CCACGGCTCATCCCGACCCAGGCCACCAAAGTCGATTGCTCAGCACAGTCCTAGGGCGAAGAGCATCGCAGCGCCCGCGGGCCGCAGGGCGAACCCCTCGGCCGGCACGATCTTGGCCGGGTAGACATCCGGCCCGGCGTAGAGCGCAGCGAACGCGGCGGCGAGTTCGGGGGCGCTGTCGTCCACCGTGAAGCTGACCGGTGACAGGTGGCGGTAGGCGTAGTCGGCCTGAGCGAGCAACTCCGCATCGGCCGAGCCGAGAGGGATGGTGGCAGCGGGCACTTCGTAGATCAGTGCCTCGGCGGTGCTTCCCATGATCACCTGGTCCTCGGAAAGTCCCGACTTCTCAAGGAACCACGGCCTGACCTCGAGTCCGATGGCACCGAGGATCACCCCGGTGGTCGTCCCCCGGTACGCGCGTCCGATAGCGGCCGCGAGCTCGATGCCGGCTGGGGCGCGCAGCGACGCCCCGTCGAGCGTGACCACGACGAAGTCGAACGTCGTCGCCGATTGTTCTTCGGCGTCGGTGATGACCTCGTAGCCGGAGTACCGCTCAAGACTGTGGTCATCCCAGGAGTACAGCGCCTGGGGGCGAGCGAGCTGCTCTCGACGATGCGGACGGACGAGGAACGTGACCTCGACGCCAGATCGGATGAGGTCCCGGCCCATGAAGACGCCCATCGCGCCGGCGCCGACAATGCACACGGAGGCCGCAGTGGTGTTGGTCATGTCCGTCTCCTGATGGGGTGATGCACGGGACGGGGCAGTCCAGTACAGACGCCCAAGGGAACGGCCGGGCGTGCGCCCACCCTAGCGAAACGGAGGATCTGTTCCGCATTGGACTGCTCGCGACGGTCGGACCCGATTCATCGGCTTGCTCGAGCACCAGGTGGTCGATCGCAGGTTTTGCTCTCGGATGAGCCGGGAGGACCGTCGACGACGCCGCCGCTTCGAGCGAAGTAGTGCGTGAGCCAAATGGTCCAAATGGTCCAAAGGAGTCGACCGTCCGTGACGGGGGCTGGTGTCCCGTGGTGAGGTACTTGCCGCCCGTCAGGTGCTCTGGCATCGTGCTGGCACCCGGTGTCAAGGAGGTTCAGAGCATGGTGAGTCACGATCTCGGCGGCATCCATGGCTGAAGCACGCGCTGAGGTCAGGATCAGGCGGTCTGCCGATGACGTGTGGGACGCCGTCGGTGACTTCGCCAACGTCTCCTGGATCGCGGGCGCCGATGGTTGTCGGCTCGTCGGCGAACACGATCGCGTGGTCACGATGGGCGACATGGAGTTCACCGAGCGACTGCTTGGGCGAGACGACGCCGGCCGGTCCTTCACCTACAGCGTCGTGGGTGGCCCGATCGAGCTCGACCACCACGAAGCCACCATCACCGTCACGCCCGACGGAACTTCTGCAGCTGTGACCTGGGACGTGCGCACCGACGACGCCATGGTCGACGCACTCCGGGGCGGCTACCAGCACGTGCTCGACTCGCTCGCGGTCACACTCGAAGTCGAAGCGGGGGATCGCCGCTTCGTGTGGGTCCTGCGGTGCCCGTGTGGCATCGTGCTGGACGGGGCCGACGAAGACGAGATCGTGGACCGGTCGCTCGCGCACCTAGGCGAAGCCCATCCCGATATGTCCTACGAGCGCGAGCACGTCCTGTTCATGGCCCAACGTTTCGTTCGCACCTGACGCGCCGATCGAGGATGCGAGGACGTCGCGCCGGGGGCAGTGTCAGGGCACGACGTTGGCGACCTTGAGCTCGACGATCTCATCCCAATCGAGGCCAAGATCCTCGAGGATCGAGTCGCCATGCTCGTTGAACTCGGGTGCACGAAGCGCGGCACCTGACTGGCCGCCGAAGCGAACCGGGGGAGCGACCAGCTGGAACGGGGTCCCGGCTGACGTCTCGTAGTCCTGGAGATACCCGTTGGCAATCGTCTGTGGATCACTGACCACCTCGAGCGTGTCCTGGACCACCGCCCACTGACCGGAGAACCCCTCGAGTCGCTCCTTCCACTCAGCGAGTGTCCTGCCAGCGAAGGCACCGGCGAGGATGGCGCACGCATCAGCACTGTTCGCAGCGATCGCGCCGGCATCCACGAAACGCTCATCAGTCGCGAGATCAGGCTGCTCGGCGATCAAGGCCGCCGCCTCAGGCCAGTACTTGGCCGCCTGCAGACAGGACAACGACACGTACCGGTTGTCCTTGGTCTGGTAGAGGTTCGTCAACGGGTTGCCGACCGGAGCGTCGTGCTCGCGGCCACGCCACGGGGTGTCGAGCTGCAGGGAAAGCGCGATTGCGGCGCCCATGGACCAGAGACCGGTCCCGAGGAGCGACACATCGACGGACGTGGCCTCACCGGTTCGTTCCCGGTGGAACAACGCGCCCATGATCCCGCCGGCGATGGTCATGGCCCCGATGGAGTCGCCGAAGGCCGGAGCCGGGGGATCGGTGGGCCGCCCACCTTCAGGGATCTGGCCGATGGGCGCGCCCGACCGCGCCCAGAACGCCAAGCCGTCGTACGAACCCTTGTCGGCATCGGGGCCCGCAGCACCTTGTCCGGTGCCTTGCACATAGATGATGTTCGGGGCGACTGACTTCAACGTCTGCTCATCGATGCCGAGCTTCGCTTGGACGGCCGGAAGCTTGTTGGTGACGAAGACATCGGCCGTCGCCGCGATCTTGTAGAGGACCTCGAGACCGCGCTCGCTCTGCAGGTTGAGGCCCAAGCTTCTTCTTGCCCCGGTTCGAGTGCTCAAGCAGCGCGTGGACACCACCGCCCAGATCGAGGATTCCCGTCTTGCCGAGGCCGCGCATGGCGTCGCCGCGTTCGTGGTGCTCGATCTTGATCACCTCTGCGCCCCACTCCGCCAGGATCGCGGTGGCCGCGGGAACGAAGGTGTGCTCGGCGACTTCCAAGATCCGGACACCACTCATGACATTGCTCATCGGGGTTTCCTCTTCGAGATGGATTGCTCGGTCGAGGCCAGACGGTAGCCGTGGGTGGCACTCAGTGCCACCCACGGCTACCGTCTTCGCACGGTCGTCCGTCCAGGTCGACCGAGCCCTCAACCCACACCCAGATCAAGTAGGTGACCCCGTGCCCACGCCGCTCGACTTCCCCGTCTTCGACGCCGACAATCACATGTACGAGACCCGCGAGGCGCTCACCAAGTACCTCCCCGAGAAGTACAAGAGTGCAGTCGACTACGTCGAGGTGAAGGGGCGCACGAAGATCGTCGTTCGCGGCCAGATCTCGGAGTACATCCCGAACCCGACCTTCGACGTGGTCGCGGCGCCGGGTGCGCAGGAGGACTACTTCCGCAACGGCAACCCCGACGGCAAGTCGTACCGCGAGCTGATGGGCGATCCCATCAAGTGCCTGCCGGCGTTCCGTGAGCCCGCGCCGCGCCTCGCGCTCATGGATGAACTGGGTGTCGACCGGGCGCTGATGTTCCCGACGCTCGCGAGTCTCATCGAGGAGCGCATGAAGGACGACCCCGACCTGATCCACGGAGTCATCCACGCGCTCAACGAGTGGATGTACGAGACGTGGACCTTCAACTACGAGGACCGCATCTTCGCCACGCCGGTCATCTGCTTCGCCGTGGTCGACAAGGCGCTCGAGGAGCTCGAGTGGGTCATCGAGCGGGGCGCGAAGTGCATCCTCGTCCGCCCGGCACCTGTTCCTGGCTACCGGGGCACCCGCTCGCCAGGTCTGCCCGAGTTCGACCCGATCTGGCGGCGCATCGTGGAAGCGGACCTGCTCGTGGGCATGCATGCGTCGGACAGCGGCTACAACGAGCTGATCAGCGTGTGGGAGGACAAGACCGAGTTCCTGCCCTTCAAGCTCGACGCGTTTCGCGCCATCGCCCAGGGCAACCGCCCCATCGAGGACACGATGACGGCGCTGGTGTGCCACGGGGCGCTCACCCGGTTCCCCGACCTCAAGATCGCTGCGGTGGAGAACGGCGCGGACTGGGTTGGTCATCTCCTCAAGGGGTTCGCCGACGCCTACAAGAAAATGCCCCAGCTCTTCGCCGAGAACCCGGTCGAGGTGTTCAAGCGCAACATCTACGTCAACCCGTTCTGGGAGGACAACATCCACGACCTCATCGATCTGGTGGGCGCCGACCACATCCTGTTCGGCAGCGACTACCCGCACCCCGAGGGCCTCAAGCAGCCCACCTCGTACATCAGCGAACTCGAGGGCGTGTCGCCGCAAGACCAGCAGAAGATCATGGGCGGCAACCTCTCCAAGCTCATGAACATCGGCGTCCCCGCCTGACCCCCGGCCTGCTGATCAGCGGCGTTGACCTGACCCTCGATACCAGCCCGAGAAGAACGTGGAACTCCGACCAAGTGACGAGCAAGACCAGCTGATCGACGCCTTCGGCGCGCTGTACGCCAAGGCGTCGTCGCCCGAACGGGTCCGCGACACCGAAGCCAGCGGCTTCGATCGATCGCTGTGGGAGCAGCTCGCCGAGATCGGCGCGGTTCCCATGGGCGTTCCCGAGGAGCACGGAGGCTGGGGGGCGTCGCTACTCGACCTCGCTCTGGTCGCCGAGCAGCACGGCCGCCACCTCGGCTCCGCACCGCTCGTCGAGGCACAGGTAGCGGCCCGGTTGCTCGCTCGTGCCGGGGAACCCGGCGCCGCGACGCTGCGCGGTGTGCTCGAGGATGGCCGCGTCGTCGTGTTCGCGCCGCGTCCTGCCCGAGGCAAGGTCGCGACCATGGCGCCGGGAGCTGCGGTGGCCGACGCCATCGTCGTGCTCGTCGACGGCGACCTCCTCGTGGCTCACCTGGGGGACAACCGCGTCGCAGTCGAGAACCTCGGGTCGATGTCCGTGGCCGACGTCTCGGTGGGTGAGGTCGAGGTGCTCGCGACAGGCGACACTGCTGCCACTCTCTTCGAGGGCGCGCTCGACGAGTGGCTGGTCCTCACCGGTGCCTCGCTCGGCGCCATCGCCAAGCGGTCCCTCGAGATCGGGGTCGACTACGCGAAGGAGCGTTACGCCTTCGGCCAGGCCATCGGCGCCTTCCAGGCGGTCGCGCATCCGCTCGCCGACTCCGCTGCCGCCGCTGACGGCGCCCAGCTCCTGTCTCGTCAGGCAGCGTGGGCCGCCGACACCGACCCCGCCAGATTCGCCCAGCTCGCTGCGATGTCCTTCGCGTTCAGCGCCGAGACCGCCCGAGACGCTTCCTATCGAGCCCTGCACCTGCACGGCGGCTACGGCTTCATGCTCGAGTACGACATCCAGCTCTACTACCGGCGAGCCCGCGGGTGGGCCAACGTCGGAATGAGCGCGGCGCAGGCCTATCGCCGCGCCGGGAGCTGTCGGCTCGAGGCTGCCGATACGCAACCGGCCGCGAAAGGCGGCGCCGTGGAGGGCGGGATGGACTTCCGAGTGCACGAAGGGGAGGCCGAACTTCGTGCCGAGGTGCGGGCCTTCCTCGATGAGCACCTCACCCCCGACCTCGAGGCCCAGATGCACGAGACGGGCGTCTCCCACGACGCGGACTTCACGCGGGCACTGGCCGAGAAACGCTGGATCGCTCCGGGCTGGCCCATCGAACTCGGTGGAGCTGGCCTCGGCCTTCTCGAACGGATCAGCTTGATGGAGGAGCTCCTGCGAGCGGAGGCGCCGATCTACGGCGTCGGCACCTCGTATCTCGTGGCCTCGGTGTTGAAAGCGGTCGGTACGGACGCCCAGCGGACGCTCATCCCCAAGGCGCTCGCCGGCGAGATCATCATGGTGCTCGGCTTCACCGAACCCGAGGTCGGCTCCGACCTCGCATCGGCGGTGTGCCGCGCCGTGCCCGACGGCGACCAGTGGGTCATCAACGGTCAGAAGATGTTCACGACGAACGCACAGGTGGGCGACTACGTCTTCCTGCTCGCCCGCACCAACACCGAGGTGCCCAAGCACAAGGGCCTGACCATGTTCGTCGTGCCGCTCGACCAACCTGGCGTCGAGGTGCAGCCGGTGTTCACGATGTCGGGTGAGCGCACCAACATCACCTTCTACAACGACGTGCGGGTCGACGACGCGTGGCGCATCGGCGAGGTCGACGGTGGATGGCGGACCCTTTCGGTTGCGCTCGCCGAAGAGCACGGTGGCGGATTCAGCCCGGCGCTCGATCGCCTGTTGGGCGCTGTCGAGTCGTGGACCCGTGACCCCGAGCACGGCGTCGACGACAATGGCGTCCCGCTCGCGAGGTCTGCCGACGTGCAGGAACTCATCGGTCACACCGCAGCAAGTCTCGAAGTCTCACGCCTCTTGCACCGACGCGTCGCGTGGATGGCCGAAGAAGGCATACCCGTCGTCGCCGAAGGGCCGATGTCCAAGCTCTTGAGCTCCGAAGAGCTCGAAGATCGGGCTGAACAGGCCATCGAGGTACTCGGCCCTGACGCGTTGCGAAGCTTCCTCGACCCGACAGCGCCCGCGCGCGGACTAGTCGAGCACGTGCTGCGCTTCTCGCTGGGCACCACCATCTACGCCGGCACTAGCGAGGTGCACCGCAACATGATCGCCCAGCGAGGCCTCGGTCTTCCGCGTCCGGGATGATCAAACTCGACTAGCAACGGGTGGCACTCAGTGCCACCCGTTGCTAATCTCGCCGAAACACAGCGACCGCGGAGCGGACCTCGTGCCACGTAGCGCTGTCGGGGATAACAACGGGAGGAACAGATGGGTGCACTGACCTTTGACGGCGACGTCATCATCGTCACCGGAGCAGGCGGCGGCATGGGTCGATGCCACGCCATCGAGCTGGCCAGCCGCGGCGCCCGCGTCATCGTCAACGACCTCGGAGGTCATCCCTTCGGCGGGGGTGGCGATCCGGGCCTGGCGGAGATGGTCGTCAAGGAGATCACCGATGCGGGCGGCGAGGCGGTCGCCAACACCGCGTCGGTGTCCTCCATCGAAGGGGCAGCGAGCCTCACCGAGCAGGCGATGGACACGTGGGGTCAGCTCGACGCGGTCGTGGCCAATGCCGCCATCCTGCGCGACCTCCTGTTCGATGAGATGACGGTCCAGGACTTCGACGACGTCATCAACGTGAACCTCCTCGGCGTGATGCGGGTGCTTCACCCCGCGTTCAAGGTCATGAAGGCGAACGGCGGGGGCCGGATCGTCTCGGTCACCTCGACCTCGGGGTTCCTCGGGGCGAAAGCGCAGACGAACTACGGCGCAGCCAAGTCCGGTCTCCTCGGGCTGACACGATCCATCGCGCTCGAAGGCCAGGACCACGGCATCAAGGCCAACCTGCTCGCCCCCGGCGCCCTCGGGACCCGCATGCACACGGCCATGATGGAGGAGGACACCTTCCATGCCGAGGCCAGCGCGGCGCTCACCCAGAGCCCGGAGGCGATGGACTTCCTGAGGCCCGACAAGGTCAGCCCGATGGTGACCGTGCTCACGCACCCCACCGTCCCAGTGACCGGCCAGATCTTCGGCGCGTGGGGTGGGATGTTCCATCGATTCGGCGTCACGCTGAACGCCGGCTGGACCAATGCGGATGGCCCGGCCACCGCCGAGGACATCGTCGCCAACTGGGACCGCATCGTCGACGAGGAGTCCGCCAAGGACGCGGGACTTGACTCGTTCGGCGGCGGCGGCCGGTCCTGACCTCGGAGCGATGACATGAGCACCACCACCGAGCCGGTGCGCTACGACCCGTACAACTTCGAGATCAACACCTCGCCGTACGAGGTCTACCGACGCCTGCGCGACGAGGCCCCGCTCTACTACAACCAGGAGTTCGACTTCTACGCGCTGAGCCGCTTCGAAGACGTCGAGCCGGGGTTGCGCGACACGAAGAACTACCTGTCGAGTCGCGGGAACATCATCGAGCTGATCAAGGCGGGCTTCGAGATGCCGCCGATGGTGCTCATCTACGAGGACCCGCCGATCCACACGATCCACCGCAGCCTCATGTCGCGGGTCTTCACCCCGAAGAAGATGGCTGCGCTCGAAGACAAGATCCGGGCGCTGACCGCGGAATGCCTCGATGTCCACGTCGACACCGACGGCTTCGACTTCATCGCCGACCTTGGCGCCGTCGTGCCCATGCAGACCATCGGGATGCTCCTCGGGATCCCCGAAGCCGATCAGCGGGCCATCCGTGACCGCCCCGAAGCGGATATGCACACCGAAGACGGCAAGCCGATGAAGATCACGCCGAAGTTCGCAAGTGGCAAGGCGTTCGAGGAGTACATCGACTGGCGTGCCGACCATCCATCGGACGACATCATGACGATGCTGCTCGAAGTCGAGTTCGAGGACGAGACCGGCACCACCCGGCGGCTCGAGCGGCACGAGATCCTCACACTCGTCAACGTCATCGCTGGTGCCGGCAACGAGACGACCACGCACCTCATCGGTTGGGCGGGCAAGGTGCTCGCCGACAACCCGGACGCGCAGCGCGAGCTGGCGGGGGACCCCTCCCTCATCCCGAACGCGATCGAGGAACTGCTCCGTTGTGAGCCTCCCGCGCCGCACGCGGCGCGCTACGTCGCCCACGACATCGAGCTCCACGGCCAGACCGTGCCCGCCGGCAGCGTGATGGTCTTCGTCATCGGTGCGGCCAATCGCGACGAGCGCCACTACGAGCACGGCGACAGCTTCGACATCCATCGATCCGTCGGCCAACACCTCACCTTCGGTTTGGGTGCCCACTTCTGCCTCGGCGCCGCGTTGGCACGCGTGGAAGGAAGGGTCGTGCTCGAAGAGGTCCTGAAGCGATTCCCGAACTGGACCGTGGACACCGAACGAGCCGTCATGTCCCCGAGCTCCACCATTCGGGGCTGGGAATCGCTTCCCGTCCTCACGCGATGAACCGCGGTGCCACGCGGCCCAGACCGACGTGCCATAGTGACTGGCACTCGGTGCCACCCAGAGTTGGGTGCTGCGCAGCAAATCCGGAGACGAGACGATGACCACCACAACCCGCGACGACCTCTACTACGACCCGTACGACCCGGTCTTGCAGTACGACCCGTTCCCGACCTTCGCCCGCATGCGCGAAGAAGCGCCGCTCTACTACAATGAGGAGCACGAGTTCTTCGCGGTGAGCCGCTTCGCCGACGTCGAGGCCGTCCTGAAGGACCCGGGCACCTACAGCTCGGCCAAGGGCGGCGTGCTCGAGCTCATCAAGCTCGACATGGACCTTCCCTCCGGAGTCTTCATCTTCGAAGACCCACCTCTGCACACGGTCCACCGCGGTCTGTTGTCCCGGGTGTTCACGCCGAAGAAGATGAACGCGCTCGAGCCGCAGATCCGGCAGATGTGTCAGGAGACGCTCGACCCCATCGTGGGCACCGATCGCCTTGACTTCGTGCTCGACCTCGGCGCACGCCTCCCGATGGCCGTCATCGGCATGCTGCTCGGCATCCCCGTGGAGGACCAGGAGGACCTCCGGGTGCACAAGGACGAGGGGATCCGCCGCGAGGAGGGCAAGCCGGGGGAGTTCACCGAGGATCAGTTCGCCGACGCCCAGTTCTTCGACGACTACATCAACTGGCGTCGCAAGCACCCGTCCGACGATCTGATGACCCAGCTCATGGTCGCCGAGTTCGAGGACGACAAGGGCGTGACCCGCACGCTCACCCACGAGGAGCTGTTGATCTTTGTGAACATCCTCGCCACGGCCGGCAATGAGACCACCAACCGGGTGATCGGTCACATGGGCAAGAACCTCGGTCTGCACCCCGATCAGCGTCGTGAACTGGCGGCCGATCCGTCGTTGATCCCGAACGCGGTCGAGGAGCTCATGCGCTTCGAGCCGCCCGCGCTTCAGGCCTGCCGGACGGTCACCCGTGACGTCGAGCTCTACGGCCAGACCGTTCCGGAGGGCAGCATCATGATGGCCATCATGGCGTCGGCCAACCGCGACAGTCGCGTCTTCCCGCCCGACGGCGACGCCTTCGACATCCACCGCCCGATCAGCCAGCACCTCACGTTCGGCTTTGGCATCCACTTCTGTCTCGGTGCATCACTTGCTCGGCTGGAGGCACGTGTCGCCATGGACGAGATCCTGAAGCGGTGGTCGGACTGGGAGGTCGATTTCGACAACGCCAAGATGGACAGCTCGCAGGTTCGCGGCTGGGCCAGTCTTCCCGTTCACCTACCCACCAACTGAAGCGAGACCGATCCCATGCCCGCGTACATCGTCCTCGACACCCAGGACCCCGAACCCCTCATCGAGTTCTGGACCAAGATCCAGGACGTCGAGGTGCTCCTCAGCTACGACGACGGCCGCTACACCGCTCTCGGCCCAAATCGCGAGGGACTGATGGTCGTGCTCCAGCGAGTGCCCGAGGCGAAGCAGGGCAAGAACCGTGCCCACTTCGACATCGTCGTCGACGAGCTCGAAGGTCCCACGGCGCGGGTGTTGGAGCTCGGGGGGAGCTGGCTCGAGCCGGCTGAGACCCACGAGCTCATGGGCTTCACGTGGCGCCCCATGCAGGATCCCGAAGGCAACGAGTTCTGCCTCTACCTGATGGCCGACGGCATGAACAACGACGCCCCGCTGCCGCACTGACACCCGAGAATCGAGCGACCATGACGACAGGCACTACGACCCCGTCTATCTCCGCGGCCCCGGGCGCGTTCACCTGGCCCTCCGACGATCCACGGCTGATCGGCGGCACGTGCGCTGAGTGTGGATCCGTGACGTTTCCACGGCCGGTCTCGTGTGCCCGTTGTGGTTCCCTGCAGGTGAACGAGCATCTGTTGCCGCAGCGGGGAACCCTGTGGACATTCACGACGCAGGAGTTCCTCCCCAAGGAGCCCTACGCCAGCGGCGAGACCCCCGAGACCTTCCAGCCGTACGGAATGGGGGTCATCCAGCTCGGCGACGAGGTCCGAGTCGAGTCCCGACTCACCACCGCCGATCTCGACGTCCTGCACATCGGGATGGAGATGGAACTCGTCGTCGTGCCTTTCCGCACCGACGACGACGGCACCACCGTCATGACGTTCGCGTTCGCACCCGTCGAGGAAGCAGGAGCCTGACATGGAAGACGTCGCCATCATCGGGGTGGGGCTCCACCCATTCGGTCGCTTCGGCGCCAAGTCCGCTATCGACATGGGCGCCGACGCCGCTCGGTCGGCGCTGGCCGACGCCGGCATCAAGTGGTCCGACGTGCAGTTCGGGTTCGGCGGCAGCTTCGAGGTCGACAACCCCGACGCGGTCACCAGCCGCCTCGGGCTCACCGGGATCCCCTTCATGGACGTCTACAACGGCTGCGCCACCGCAGCGACGGCGCTGCAGCTCACCGCCGACGGCATCCGGTCCGGCCAATACGACATCGGCATCGCCATCGGCATGGACAAGCACGGCCACGGCGCCTTCACCTCCGACCCCGTCGACTACGCGGCGCCCACCTGGTACGGCGAGAACGGCCACTTCCTCACCACCAAGTTCTTCGCCATGAAGATCAACCGCTACATGCACGACCACGGCATCTCCCACGAGACGCTCGCCCGGGTTGCGAACAAGGGCTATCGCAACGGTGTGCTCAACCCGAATGCGCTGCGCCGCAAGGAGATCCCCGTCGAGGAGATCCTCAACTCGCGGATGCTCAACTACCCGCTTACTCAGTACATGTTCTGCTCGCCGGACGAGGGCGCGGCGGCCATCATCCTGTGCCGCGCCGACCAGGCCAAGAAGTACACGTCGACACCGATCTACCTGAAGGCCACTGCGCTGCGCACCCGCCGCTACGGCGCCTTCGAGGTCCACGCCTCGTGGGCTGCCGTCGAGCAGGACGACGCCCCGACGGTGTATGCCTCGCGCGCCGCGTACGAGCAGGCCGGCATCGGTCCAGAGGACGTCGACGTCATCCAGCTCCAGGACACCGACGCCGGGGCCGAGATCATCCACATGGCCGAGAACGGCTTCTGCGCCCACGGCGACCAGGAGAAGCTGATCGCCGAAGGCGCCACCGAGATCACCGGCTCCATGCCCGTCAACACCGACGGCGGGCTCATCGCCAACGGCGAACCCATCGGCGCCTCCGGCCTCCGCCAGGTCTACGAGCTGGTGCAGCAGCTGCGGGGCACGGCCGGCGACCGGCAGGTGCCGGGCGAGCCCAAGGTCGGCTACGCCCAGCTGTACGGCGCACCCGGCACAGCCGGCGTCTCGATCGTCACCCGCTAAGTGCTGTCTGGCGGCGCCGGCCGCCAACCTTCGAGTCCTCCATCGCTCCGAGCGAATCGGTCATCTTGAACGCTCGAGTGATGAGATCGCTCAAGTCGCTCGACTCGTCGCGTATCCACGCTTCATAGGCTGTGTTCGCCGTGGCGAGCGAGACGTGCCCGACGAGCTGCGCCGCGACATCGTCCTCCGGTACGCCGAGGCGCTTCGCGGCGAAGCGGGCGATCACCGCACCCCACTCGGCGTGGCGGAGCGACGCGTTGGCTCGAATCGCCGGAGTGTGCAGGATCAGCTTCATCCGTTCCCGTTCACGATGCGCCGCAGGCTCGTCGTCGTGACTCCGATTGAACCGGATCATTGCCTGCGTTATGACCTCGAACATCGGTAGATCGTCATCGGTGGCGTCGAACCACTCCTCGAACACGTCGAGCAGATCGCCGAAGTTCCCGAACACGATGTCGTTCTTCGAGGGGAAGTACCGGAAGAAGGTCCGTCGGGAGATGCCAGCTGCCGCCGCTATGTCCTCGATGGTGGTGGCCTCGAAGCCCTTCCTCTCGAAGACCTCGAGCGCGGCCTTCTCGATCTCTGCGGTGGAGGTAACCATCTGGGGATTGGAACGGCCGCTGCTGCGTGGGGTCACCTAACAAGATGTAGCACCCACGACGTCGCCCTTCGTGAACACGGGGTCACTAGCCGGTGGTGGCACTGAGTGCCACCACCGGCTAGTGTCACTGCCGTGACGGAGCCAGAGACGCTCACCGGCCCGTCGTTGAGCTTCACCCTTGGGTCACTCACGCTCGGCGGCATCCTCACCGGACAGTGCGCGCAATCACCAGACCGAGACGCACTCATCTTCGATGACCCCCTCCTGGGCGGCGAGACGATGCGGTGGACCTACAGCGGACTTCTCGCGCAGTCCCGACGGGTGGCCAAAGCACTGCTCGCGGCTGGTGCCAGCAAAGGGACCCGCGTCGGCATCCTCATGGGTAACCGACCCGAGGCCGTCACGTCGATCCTCGGAGCGGCACTCGTGGGCGCGATCGCCACGCCCCTGTCAACCTTCTCGGCGCGTCCCGAGCTGGGCTACCTCCTCGAACACGCCGACATCGGGGTCCTGCTGACGCAGACCAAGATGGGCAAGCGGCGCTTCGTCACCGATCTCACGAAGCTCTGTCCCTCATTGGCTGAGGCGGCCCCGATCGCGGACCCCGCGTTCCCCTACCTCCGTCATGTTGCTGTGGTTGGATCCGAGACTGACCGGAAGGGCCTGACGGCCTGGGAGAGCTTCCTGGACCATGGCGACTCGGTTTCCGACGCGCTGCTCGACGCAACGATCGCCCAGGTGCACCCGTCAGACCACGCGGTGATCATCTACAGCTCCGGGACCACGGATCGACCCAAGGGAGTACTCCACAGCCACGACGCCATTGCCCGTCAGTGGTGGAACCAGGCCGACCTCTTCGGCCGTGGCGAGTTCACCCGGTTGTGGTCTCCGTTGCCGGTGTTCTGGACAGCCGGACTCAACGCAGCCATGGGGGCCTCGTTGGCCGGAGGCGCCACCTGGATCATGCAGGAGATGTTCGATGCCGGGGAAGCGCTTGCGCTCATCGAGCGCGAACGTGTCACCGAGCCCCACGTCTTCGCCCATCAGGCACGCGCACTCGAGGAACATCCGAACTGGGCGACCGCGGACCTGTCCTCGTGCACCGAGGTGTTCGGCAAGTCGGTCTTCACTCGGCACCCCTCCGTGAAGGGTGACCCGGCCTGGAACATGCCGATCGGCTACGGCATGTCCGAGACCGCATCGTTCCTCACCGGTCTGCCGTGGGGGACTCGCCGGGAGATCCTGCGCAACGGCAGCTACGGCAAGCTTCTACAAGGGAACGAACTGCGCGTCATCGACCCGGAATCCGGCGCGGTGCTCGGCGTCGGCGAACAAGGCGAACTCATTGTCCGGGGCCCGACGCTGATGGAGCACTACGTCAAGCGCACCCGCGCCGAGAGCTTCGACGCCGACGGCTGGTATCACACCGGTGACTTCGGTCATTTCGACGACGACGGATTCGTCTACTTCGACGGACGCCACACCGACATGATCAAGACCTCGGGAGCCAACGTCTCGCCCGCCGAGATCGAGGTGCAACTGCAGGCGTTCGAGCCGATCAAGCTCGCCCGTGTCATCGGCGTTCCCGATGACCGCCGCGACGAGATGGTCGTGCTTTGCGTGACCCTCAAGGACGGCGCGAAGACCACCGAGGCCAAGATCAAAGCCTTCCTCGCCGAGCGGGTCGCCTCCTACAAGGTTCCCAAGAAGGTCCTGTTCTTCGGCGATGACGAGATCCCCATGAACCGCACGGGAACCAAGGTCCTCACCGACGAGCTCCAGGCCGTCGTCATCAAGCGCCTGAAGAAGAAGAGGTGACCATGCACCCGATCCTGGCCCACGCCGACCTGTGGCACACCGGAATCGTCGTCGACGACCTCCAAGCAGCCAAAGCCGAAATCGGCCACGAACTGGGCGTTACCTGGCGCGACGGGGGAGCCGAGGTTCGTCTCATCACCGACGACGGAGCGAGCACCGTGCAGACGGCCTACGCGCTGTCGGTCGAAGGCCCCCACCACGTGGAGCTCGTCCAATCGATAGCCGGCACCGTATGGACGGCGGCGGCCCCCGGCCACGCCCACCACCTCGGCTACTGGGTCGATGACGTCATAGAGACGACCAACACGCTCATCGCCCTCGGCGCGGTCCGGCTGGCGAGCATCGCCATGACCGACGACGCGCCTCCCATGTGCGCCTACCACCGGACCGAGAACGGCCTGCACGTCGAGATCGTCGACCGGCGGCTGCGCAAAGTCCTTCTGCCCTCGCCATGACCGAAACCACGACCCGACCTCTGGAGGTGCAAGCGTGACTACTTCTGACCTCGGAGACAGCGCGCAGACCAGCGACGAAACGCCGCGGGGCGAACGCTTCTACCAGGACCTCCTCGACGACGAGATCCGTCCCGTGCCCGTCGCGCTGCGAGCAACCTCGGTCGGGTTCACCGACCCCACCGGCATCGCCCCCTCCCGGTACTTCGACCAGGCCTTCCACGACCAGGAGGTCGAGCAGGTGTGGGGACGCACCTGGCAGATGGCCTGCCGCGAGGAGCAGATCCCCGAGGTCGGCGACTCGGTCCTCTACGAGATCGTCGACTGGTCGCTCGTCATCGTGCGAACCGCACCGGACGAGATCCGGGCGTACCACAACTCCTGCCTACACCGGGGCACGCAGCTGCGGACGCGCGCCGGCAACATCAAGGGCTTCCGCTGCCCGTACCACGGCTTCAGCTGGCATCTCGACGGCACCCTCAACGAGCTGCCCTGCGCGTGGGACTTCCCCCACGTCGACGAAGGCGATCTCTGCCTGCCCGAAGCCAAAGTGGACACCTGGGGCGGCTTCGTGTTCATCAACATCGACACCGCAGCAGCCCCGCTCGCCGAGTACCTCCAGGACCTGCCGTGGCACTTCGAGCGGTGGCCGCTCGAAGACCGGTACATCACCTCGCACACGGTGCGGGTCATGCCCTGTAACTGGAAGGTGGCGCTCGAGGCCTTCATCGAGGCGTACCACACGATGGCGGTGCACCCGCAGCTGCTGCCCACCGCTGCGGACTCGCTCAGCGAGTACGATGTCTACGGCAGCCACGTCAGCCGCATGATCACCGCGGTCGGCATCAGCAGCGAACACCTCGACCGCCAGCTCGACGACGTCGAGATCATCCGGGCCATGCTCGGCTCGAAGGACGCCGAGGTCACGGTCGAAGAGGGACTCAACGCCCGCCAGGTGCTCGGGGCCAAGGTCCGCGAATCGCTCGGCAAGCGCACCGGCCGGGACTACTCCGACATCACCGATGCCGAGCTGCTCGACGGCATCGAGTACTTCCTGTTCCCCAACTTCATGCCGTGGGCCGGCTTCCTCACCTCGTTCGCCTACCGGTTCCGTCCCGACGGCCACAACCCCGACTCGTGCGTGATCGACATCATGGTCCTCGAGCCGGTCCCCGAAGACCAACCCCGACCCAAAGCCTCGCCCACGCGGATCATCGCCGAAGGCGAGACCTGGTCCGACGTCCCCGAACTCGGCGTGTTCGGCCGGGTCTTCAACCAGGACGGCTCCACCTTCGGCCGTGTCCAACGTGGCCTGCGCGCCTCGGTGCGCTCGGCCACCACCCTTGCCCGCTACCAGGAGAGTCGCATCCGCCATTTCCACGCGACCCTCGACGAGTACCTCCAACGGAGTGACTGATGGACGTCCGCTACACCACCGAGCAGCACGCGCTGCGCGACTCCGCCAAGCAGGTCGTCAGCCGACTCGCACCCAACGCCGTCGGCGAGCTCGACGACATCGAACGAGCCACCAAGCTCGATGCCGCCATCGACGGAACCGGCTGGCGTGACCTGCGCAGCTCCGACGGCACCGGCGCACCCTGGGCCTCGGCCGTCGAAGCGTGCATCGTCGCCGAGGAGCTCTCACGAGGACTGGCCGACGCCCCGTTCCTCGGCCCGACCCTCGCGGCAGAGCTGCGCCGCCTCGCTGACGTTCCCGCCAGCAACGGTCGCGAGACCGTGGCGTTGACCCCTGACCTGTCAGCGCTCGCCGCGCCGGCCACCGCCGCCGTCGCCATCGACTCGGGCAGCGCCACCTCGGCACTCACCTACGCCGCCGGCGCGTTGTGGGTCAGCACTCTCGACGGTGCACCAGTTCTGGTCGATCTCACGCGGCCGTCGGTGCCGTTCACCCCACAGCCCGACGACCGACTCGGCGCGCTCTCGCTTGAGGACCTGACCCGCTGGTCGGCCCTAGCCCTCGCCGTGACCACCGCCGACCTCGTCGGAACCATGCAGGGTGCGCTCGATGTGTCGGTCATCTACGCCGCAGAACGCAAGCAGTACGGCTCGCCCATCGGGTCGTTCCAGGCCATCCAGCACCTCCTCGCCGAAGCCCTCGTCCACCTCGAAGGCTCCCGCACCGCGCTGCTGCACGCTGCGTGGTCCGTCGATGCACTCGACCCCGCCGATGCGCTCGCCGCCACCGCATCGGCCAAGGCCTATGCGTCACGAGC
The DNA here is from genome assembly GCA_964525005.1 of uncultured Rhabdothermincola sp. Lineage (GTDB taxonomy): Bacteria > Actinomycetota > Acidimicrobiia > Acidimicrobiales > Acidimicrobilacustridaceae > CAZALT01. Next base: position 33,243 of record CAZGEF010000006.1, on the reverse strand, counting down.
TGCCCGCGAGGTGTGCGAGATTGCCATCCAGGTCCACGGCGGCATCGGCAACACCTGGGAATGCCTCGCCCACGTCCACCTCCGCCGATCCCTGCTCGCAACCGACCTGCTCGGTGGCATCGGTCCCAACCTCGACCGCGTGCTCACCCACGCCCAGATCGGAGCCTGATCATGGACTTTCGTGACGCACCCGAAGAAGCTGAGTTCCGCACGCGGCTCCGTGCCTGGCTCCAGGACAACAACCCGCACCTGCCGCCGTCGTCAACCTCCGACGAATACTGGGAACGGCAACCCGACTGGCACCGGTCCCTCTACCAGGGTGGCTTCTTCGGGCTGACCTGGCCCAGCGAGTACGGCGGCCACGACATGGCCAGCGCGTACGACGTCATCGTCGACGAAGAGCTGTCGCTTGCCGAGGCGCCGCCCCGACCCAGCCTCGGCTACCTCGTCCAGGCCGTACTCCACCACGCCAACGACGACGTCAAGCGGCGGTTCCTTCCCGGGCTCATCAACGGTACCGACCGCTGGTGCCAAGGGTTCAGCGAACCCGACGCCGGATCGGACCTCGCGTCACTGCGCACCAGCGCCGTGCGCGACGGCGACGACTACGTCCTCAATGGCCACAAGGTCTGGACCAGCTACAGCGACCTCGCCCACTGGTGCTTCCTGCTCGCCCGCACCGACCCAGACGTGCCGCGACACAAGGGAATCTCCGCCTTCGCGGTGCGCATGGACCAGCCCGGTATCACCCAGCGACCCCTGCAGATGATCAATGGCATCACCCGCGAGTTCGGCGAGGTCACCTTCGACGACGCCCGAGTCCCCGCTGCCAACATGATCGGAGAACCAGGGGAGGGGTGGCGCGTCGCGATGACCGTGCTGAGCCACGAACGTGAACCCCAAGAGCTCGGCAACGCCAGCCGCTACACCAAGACCGCCAACAAACTCGCCGACAAGATCCGCTCCCACCCCGAGGCCTACACGTCCGAACAACGACGCGACCTCGCGTGGGCCATCGTCGAAGCCGACATGATGCAGCACCTCGTGAGCCGACGGCTGTCCGATCGACTCGACGGCATCGAACACGGACCCGACGGATCCATCGACAAGCTCCTCAACACCTGGGTCGAACAAGCAGTCGGCCACGCCGCGGTGAGCATCGCGGGAAGCGCCCACGACGGCTCCGACCCCTCGATGCTCAACACCTACCTGTACAGCCGTGCCCAGAGCGTCATGGGCGGCACCTCCCAGATCCAGAAGAACCTCATCGCCACCCGACTGCTTGGACTCCCCACCTCATGACCTTCCGCTACGACCTTCCCCCCGAGATCGAGCTCGAGATCGACGGCCCCGTCCGCATCTTCCGTCTCAACCGACCCGACGACCTCAACGCCACGAACCACGCGCTGCACCAGGGCATCGCCGGCTTGTTCCCGCAGCTCGACGCTGACCCCGACGCCCGTGCCGCGGTGCTCACCGGTAACGGCCGTGCGTTCTGCGCCGGCGGAGACTTCGACTACCTCACCCAACTGACCGAGGACGCAGCGCTGCGCCAGGAGACGATCGACGACGGCCGCAAGGTCGTGACCGGCATGGTCGCGTGTCGAGTCCCCATCGTCGCCGCGGTGAACGGCCCCGCAGTCGGACTCGGCTGCAGCCTCGTCGCCCTCTCCGACATCGTGTACATCGCCGAGTCCGCGCACCTCGCCGATCCCCACCTCCTCGTCGGCCTCGTCGCAGCCGACGGCGGCCCCGTGGTGTGGCCGCTGCTCACCAGCCTGCAACTGGCCAAGGAATACGCGCTCACCGGGGACAGGATCTCGGCCGAACGAGCCGCGCAGATCGGCCTCGCCAACCACGTCGTGGCCGATGACGAGGTCATCGACGCCGCGCTCACCTGTGCGCATCGCATCGCGAAACAGCCGCGCCAGGCGACCCAGGACACCAAACGGGTCCTCAACATCCACATGGAACGGGCCGTGCTCAGCGTGTTGGACTTCGCGCTCGGCGCCGAGGAGAAGTCCTTCACCACCCCAGAGGTCCGAGCAAACCTCGAGCGCCTCCAAGCCAAGAAGCGCTGAGCTTCGAGCGAGTTGACCCGGACCGCCCCGCCGCGGCCCGGATCGGATCAGTCCGACGCCGGAGCTGTCGGCTGAGGACGACGCGGGTCGTGCGGATTGCCAGAATCCGTCGATCCGTCGCGACGTTGGAAGGTCATCTTGCGAGTGGCCAGGCGCCACCCGTCATCGGTGCGGCGATAAGTATCGCTGTACCAGCCCATCCGCATGCGGTGGTTTGTCTGGTCGATGAAGAGCAGCGGAACCGTTCCAATGCCGTCGTCGCCGTCGATGTGGAGCTCCGGGTCGCCCGTGAGGAAGAGCCCGCTGGGAGCAGCCGCCACCAGGGCCGGCCAGTCCGCCAGGCTGTACACCTCACCGAAGGCGCTGTAGGTGCCGTCGGGGGTCATCAGATGCTCGATGACGTACTCGATGTCGCCCTGGGTGAGCCGAGAGGAGTACGCCGCGCACAGGTGTGAGAGCTGCACGATGTCGTCGGTCGAGGGATGCTGCATCAGGAGCCAACTTCTTTCGCTCGGGCCACGAAGTCGTCGCGGTCCTCTTGTGGACGGAGGGGGTTGAGCGCCCAGACCACACAGAACTCCATGCCTGCGGGGTCGCGCATGATCGCCCACTTACCGGGGTGCTCCAGCCAGGAGTCATCCACGACCTCTGCGCCGAGCGAGACGAGGCGAGCGATCTCCGCGTCGATGTCGTCGGTGTGGATGTCGAAGTGCACTCCTGCGTGACCCGAGCCGACACCCTGGACCACCACGCGGTTGGGGCGGGCGGCATCCTCCAGCACGGTGTACTGGGGCATGCGGGTCTGCACGGCGTTCGCGCCGAGCGCGCCCGCCCAGAAGGCAACGGTGCCGTCGCGTACGTCAGACGGTGCGTCGATCACAAAGGTGCTCAGAAGGATCCGGTGCATGGCAGCAGACTACCGCCGATGGCACTGAGTGCCAGCAGCCGTCAGGATCCAGCGCCGCCGTCGATCGAGATGATCTGGCCGGTCATGTATGCGGGCGCTCCGTCGCACAACCAGAAGGCGGCGTCAGCGATCTCTGTCGTCTCCGCGACTCTCCCACTCGGATTGAGCGACGTGAAGTGCTCGATCATCTCGTCGGTCATCGAGGCCCGGAACATGGGCGTATCCACCGTGCCTGGGCACAAGGCGTTGACGCGGACCCCGTCTCGGGCGTACTCGCGGGCCGCGACCTTGGTCAGGCCCACGACGCCGTGCTTCGCGGCGGTGTAGGCCGACACGGTTACCGCGGCGCGAATGCCAGCGACCGATGCGCAATTGACGATGGAGCCGCCGCCCGACTCGACGATCGCGGGGATCTGATAGCGCATGCACGACCACGTGCCGGTGAGGTCGATGGCGATGACCCGGTTCCAGTTCTCCATGGTCCCCTCGGCAGTGCGCTTGCCGATGTCGCCGTCGATGCCCGCCGCGTTGAAGGCTGCGTCGAGTCGTCCGTAGGTCGACACGGTGCTCTCCACCGCAGTGCGCACCGACGCGTCGTCCGTGACGTCGCACCGGACGAACGTGCACTCACCGAGCTCGCGCAGTTCCGCCTGGGTCTGAAGCCCGGCGTCCTCGTTCACGTCGGCAAGGGCGGTGGCCCATCCTCCCCGTACAAAGGTCTCCGCCGTCTGTCGCCCGATGCCGGACGCGGCACCGGTGATGAAGACGACCTTGCGGTCCTCGGTGGTGGTCATAGGTGATGATCTGCCTCGATCTGGATCAGACGGCCGCGGGGGAGCGGGCCGGGAGGTTGTCAATGACGACCTTGCCGTCACGGATGACAGCCTTGAGCGCCTCTTGCGGTCGAGCGAGCAAGGAGAGGTCGGCGACGGGATCGCCGTCGACGACGATGAGATCTGCCATCGAACCCGGCTCGATGACGCCGACTCGGGCCGGCGGATCGACGAGGAGCTCGCCGGCGTTCGCCGTGCCCCAGCTCACGATGTCGGCGGGGTCGAGGCCGTCGATCTCGCCGTAGTAGGCGAACTCGCGGCCGTAGTTGCCGACCTGGTGGTCGAGCGGGTCGTCTTCGAGGTAGTTGCGGAAGATGCCGCTGTAGTCGTCGCCGGCGAGGATGCGCACGCCCGCGGCCTGGGCCTTCGGCAGCGTCGCTCGCACGTGGTCGTAGATGTCGCGGGACACGCCGAACTGCGTGGCCATGCCGATCTCGAACAGGCTCCACAGGTACACCAGGCTCGGCACCCAGAAGGTGCCGGCCTCGACCATCTTGTCGATGCACTCGTCGTCGATCTCGTCGCCGTGGTCCAAGATGTCGACGCCCAGCTCGATGCACTCGAGGATCATCGCCTTGTCGGCGACGTGGGCGCGGACCTTGGCGTCGCGCTCGTGGGCCGTCTCGACGATGACGGCCAGTTCGTCGCGGGAGATGTTGCGGATCGACTTCCCCGGGATGCCGTGGCCCGTGCTGGCCATGACCTTGATGGTCTCGACACCGCGAGCGATCTCCTCGCGCACGATCTTGCGCAGCTCGTCGGGGCCATCGCCGAGGACGTCGAGACCGGGAGTCGTGTACGGCTTCCACCACCGGGACTTGTTGTTCATGTCGCCGGTGGTGCCGATGTGGTGGCCACAGGCCCGGATGCGCGGTCCCGGGATGATGTCCTGGGCGATCGCCATCTTGAGCGAGGCGTCGATGTCGTGGGCGCACGCCGCTCCGACGTAGCCGGTGAACCCGGACTCGAGGAGCACTCGGCAGGTACGAACGCCGATAGCGGTCATGACGCCCGGCGGGAGCTCCTTGCCAGGCTTCTCACCCTTGGTCATGTCGAACAGGTAGAAGTCCGGGTGGAGGTGACAGGTGATGAGGCCGGGCATCACCGTCATGCCACCGACGTCGATCGCGTCGGCCGAACCGACCCCTCCGGGCGGGTCGATCGAACCGATGAGAGACCCGTCCAGGGTGATCTGGTGGGTTCCGGGCAGCATTGCTCGCCCGTCAAACACCTTTGCGTTGGTCAGGACCTGCATGACAACTCCCCCTTGTTGTTGTCGAGTTAGCTACTTCGCTGCCCGCCCGCGGCGGCTGAGACGCCACTCGGGTGGGAAGTTCTCGTCGTTGTCTCGCACCGAGTTCGTGAGACCGTTCTCCAGGACTTCCTTGTTCAGCTGGAAGTCGGTCGGGTCAGGCTTGAGCTGCCGGCCGGTGGACTCGAGCAGCCCCGACAAGATGCTGCCCATGTACTCGCCCTGGTACTGCTTGTAGATGTTGAAGAACGTCTTCTGTGCGAACACCGTGTCGGTCGGCGCCGACCTCGAACAGGCCAGCGCGTACTTCTCGGTCATCGCCTCGAGCTCGTCGAACGGAACGACGGCGTTCACGAAGTCGATCTCGTACATCTCGTTCGCCGTGAACGGGCGGCCGGTGAAGACCATCTCCATGAACTTGCGAACGCCCATCATCGAGCACCACTGCCACTGGCGGGCGGCGAAGCCGGCGTAGCGGAACGCGGCGTGGCCGAAGAGCGCGTCGTCGGACGAGATGACCAGGTCAGCGTCGGCTGCTTGGTAGAAGTGCCAGCCGTAGCAGTACCCCCGCACCTCGAGGATGCTGATCTTCTTGAAGTCCTGGAGGCTGCGCATGCCGGCAGCCGGGTCTGTGTAGAACTGCACGTTCGACGCGCCATATCGGTAGGTGCCACCGGGCGGGTACTCGACGTCGGCGTCCTCGGGGACCCGCACGATGTCGCGCATGGCGAGCTCGCCGCGGCCGGCCATGATGTCCATCAGCTCGGGCAGGTCGGCGCCGCTGCCGAGGTTCGGACCGTTGGCCCGGATGACGAGCACCTTCACGTCGTCGTCGATGTTGGCCTGGTGGATGAGATCGGCGTAGCGGTGCTGCGCCTCGATCGTCATGGCGTTCAGGTCGACGGACCGATCGAGGGTGATCGTCGCGATCTTCGTCGTGGGGTCCTTGGCGTAGAGGACGATCTCCTCGGCCGACGGAGCCTTCGGTCGCTTCGCCTTGGTGCCGGACCCGGCCTTCTTCGTGGCGCTCTTTTTCACCGCGGCGGACTTCTTCGTCGCCGACTTCTTCGCGCTCGGCTTGCTCGTCGCGGTCTTCTTGGCCTCAGCCATCTACTGGCTCCTGTCGGATCGGGCGCGCTCGGGCGGCTGTTGGGTCTGGTGTAGGTCGGCGCCCGCAAGCTCGGCTTCGATCATCGCAGGGAGGTCAACGGTGCGGACCTTGCCCGTGGTCGTGCGAGGGATGTCGTCGTGTCCGACGAACGCGATGCGGCGCGGAATCTTGAAGCCGGACAAGCGATCCCGGAGCGCCTCGCGCAAGCTGTCTTCGGTCGGCGCCGCTCCCGGAGCAGCGATGACCGCGGCCACGACCATCTCGCCGAGCTCGGCATCGGGGAGTCCCGCCACGACCGACAGCTCGACGTCGGGTAGCGCATTGAGGGCCGCCTCGACCTCGAGGCGCGACACGTTGGCCGAGTTGGTCTTGATCATGTCGCCGGTGCGCCCGATGAACCAGGCGTAGCCGTCCTCGTCGATGCGAACGAGATCCTTGGTCGAGTAGAACCCGTCCGGGGTGAACACGTCGCGGGGATCGACCTTGTACAGGCCGGACATGAGTGCGCCGCCGCGCAGCTGCAGCTCACCGACCTCACCCGGGCCGACCTCGACGCCGGTCTCGGGATCGACGACCCGGCGTTCGATGCCGTTCACCGCCCGACCCGACGACCCTTGCTTGCCCTCGGGCATGCGATGGTTGATCAGCTCGGCGCTGTGGGCGGCGAAGCTCTCCGACATACCGAGCAGGTTTGCTCGCAGCCCGGGTGGGATGAGCTCGCCGTGCTCGTCGCGGAACGGGGCGCCCATCCCGCGGATGGCGTCGACGTCGATGCCCCGCGCAAGGCCTGCCGCTCGGAGCTTGGCCAGCATCTGCCACACCACGACGTAGGTGACGTCGTACTTCTCGATCATGTCGAGCACGTCGTCGATATCAGGTGACGGCGGGTAGAGGAGCGTGCCTCCGGTAGCGAGGACCTGCAGAGCCGCGGCGATGCCTCCGAGCCAGAACGCCGGGAGCAGCGACATCGTCCGGTCGTCCTGGGTCATCAGGAAGTACGGAGCCATGGCGCAGGGCTGGCGAGCGACGGAGCGCTGGCTGTGCACGACGGCCTTCGGTAGGGCGGTCGTGCCTGACGTGTAGACGACGAAGGCGTCGTCGCCTGGGCTGACCTCTCGCTCGACCGCAACCAGGAGAGCGGCGTCGAGAGCATCCGCGTTGGCTAGAAGATCGGTGACCGGGTTCGCCCACGGCAGATCGTCGGCGTCGTCGAACCAGACCGCCCGGAGGTGCGGCGCGTCGAGCAATCGGAGGTGATTCGGGGTGCCGTCGACGATCTCAGGAAAGGCGGCGGCCAGGTTGTCGGCGAACTCGCGGCGCAGGAAGCGGCGGGCACCGATGAGGAACTGGGCATCGCTGTTGCGGACGATGTGCGCCAGCTCCGGAGCGGTGGTGACGGTGCTGATCGGCGTGACCAAGGCACCGATCCGGAGCGCGGCGTAGAGCGTGGTCAGCTGCAGCGGCCCGTCCGGCGCGAGCACCGCGATGCGCGTGCCCTTCCCGGCGCCGACGGCGAGCAGGGCTCGAGCCATCCGTGCGCTGCGCTCGTCGAGGTCGCCGTAGGTGAGCGTCTCGGACGCGACCACCAGTGCAGGATGGTCCTGTCGCTCGGCGACGGTCCGCGCGAGCAGCGCTGGAAAGGTCGCGGTGTCGGAATCCGCCGGTGAGTCCCCCTTCGGGGGCGACACGCTCAAGGGCCACCGACGATGGGGTCGGTGCCGTCCCAGGACTCGGCAGCGGCACGCATGCTGTCGAAGAAGGCAAGGCGCGGCTCGCTCGGTTCGAGGAGCTCGATCATGAAGCCGAGCGTGGGGGAGGTGTCGACCCACGACGTGCGGCTGGTGCCGGCCCGGCCTTCGAAGGCGAGCTCGGCGCCCGCTGCGAGGTAGGTATCGCGCTCGAGCTCGTAGTCGTTGGTGATCAGCGCCATGTGGTGCAGGCCGTACTCGCCCCGGCCGAACACATCCCGGAAGACGCCCGGCTCGTCGTTTTCTTGGCACACCAGCTCGAGCTGCATGTCGCCCGCATAGGCGATCGCGGCCGAGCAGCTCGGGAACTCGGCCGGCGTACCACGGTGCAGGCCGTCGGCGAAGGGCACGCCATCGAACCAGAACCATGGACCGACGCCCGCGGAACCGACCCACGAGTCGATGGCCGACTTCAGGTCGGGGACGACCCAGCACGTCTGCATGAAGGATCGGTTCGGGAAGGGGAGTGCGGTCATGCTTGTCCTCGGCTGATGATCGGGAACCGCTCGTCGCCCAGCGGCTCCCACGGCACCATCTCGCTGTGGTCGAAGTTCGGGCACGGTGACCCGTTCCAGCAGGCGTCGGCCGGCTGGGTGACGATGAAGTACGCCCAGCGAGGTCGGTCCATCACGTTCTCGCCGGCGCCGTGGATCGTGAAGTGCGTGTGCACCGTGATGTCGCCGGCCTCGTAGGTCATCGGGTCGGTCAGGTGCAGGGAACCGAGCTCAGGAAATGCGTCGAGGGCGTCGCCGTCGCCGTAGGTCGTGTAGTCACCCATGACACCGACCTTGTGCGACCCGTCGACGAACGACATCGTCCCGGCCGAGCCGTCGTAGGCCTCGAGCGCGAACCAGAACGTCATGCCGCCCGATCGGTCGACCGAGAACGTGATGAAGTCCTGGTGGAACGCGGTTGCCCCGTTGCCGCCGTGCTTGGAGTCGCTCGCCGCCGGCAGCTTGGGCACGAAGAAGTCTGAGTAGTACCGGACGTCGAGCAGGCCGCCCTCGGGGCTGGGCCGCGCCTGCAGGTCCTTCGCTGCGAGTCCGACCTCGTGGATGACACGAGCCATCAGGGGATGGTCGAGGCCACCGCCGCGCTGCGCGTTGAAGTACCCGAGTCCCTCCTTGCCTTCGGCGAGGGCCTGCTCCATGAAGGGTGACAGCGGGTTGCTGTCACCGTCGTCGCCCATGATCGATTTGGCCAGACCGAGCATGGCGGCGATCACGTCGGGTTTGACGAAGCCCTTGAGCTTCACCCACCCGTACTCCTTGATGTGGGCGATCTCGTCCGGCGTGACCGCTCGGCACAGCTGCTTGGGGAGTTCGTCTGCCTGCGTGGTGGTGTTTTCGGTGGTGCTCATACGAAGATCCCGGGGCCGTTGCGGAACGCGTACAGGCCGGTGGCCTCGTCGGTCGGCGGTGTGTACGGCGTGGCGATCTCCGCAACCGACGGCCCGATCTTGTCGGCGACCGCCTGGAGGGCGTCCCGGTCGAGGCCGTACACGTCCACTGCGGTTCCACCGAGAAGCTTGGCGGTGTTGGCCGGATCGATATCTCCGAACGCGTAGCGCATGGACTCACGGGTGTGGGGCCATGTGCCCTCAGCGTGGGGGTAGTCGTCACCCCACATCGTGTTGTCGGCCAGACCGTGTTCGATGGCGAACTTGGCCTCCCAGTTCGACATGAAGCTGGCGCCTAGGAAGACGTTGCGGTGGAAGTACGCCGAGGGCGTCTCGGGGAGGGTCGCTCGGAGCATGGCGCCGGCGGGCCCCTGGTAGAGCCCGTCCATGTCCTCCATCACCGGCACGGCCCAGTCGACCCACTGCTCGGTCATGACGAGCTTGAGGTTCGGGAAGCGGTCGAACGTTCCGCCCAGGATGAGGACCCAGACACCCCGGCGGGTGCGCCAGGTGGTCTCCATCATGTACATCGCCTGGGCGCCCGGGCCCTTGTAGGGGTAGTGCTCGCCGCCGCCGCCGTGGGTGTTGAGCGAGAGGCCCGCTTCGTTGCACACGGCGTAGAGCGGTTCCCAGACCGGGTCGTTGAGCATCGGGAAGTCGCCGCGGGGGGCGGGCAGGTTGACGCCGCGCAGGCCGTTCTCCGCGGCCCACTCCGCCTCGCGGGCACACGCAGCGGGGTCGGAGATGGGGATGTGGGCGATGCCGGCGTGGCGCTCGGGAGCCTCGGAGACGAAGTCGGCGAGCCACCGGTTGTAGATCCGAACCCCGGCGGGCTCGAGGTTGTTGTAGCGGGTGTCCCCCCACGCGATGAGACCCGTGGTGGAGAAGGGGATGGACTGTCCGTTGAGGCCGCCGTGGTAGATGACGGATGCGGCGACGCCGGCGGCGTCCATGTCGGCTATGCGGGCGCTGTGGTCCTGGAGGCCGGGAACGAGACTCGCCTCGTAGCTGCGCTGGATGAACTTGGTGTCGACCTGGTCGGCGTTGCGGATGCCCGCGACCTTGGCGAACTGCTGGGCCTGCTCCTTGCCGAGCTGGGCTCGAGGCTTGCCCATCGACCAGCTCTCGTCCTCGCCCGGCTTGTTCGCCTCAGAGGATCGCCACGACAGGAGGCCGTGGCCCTCCATCTCGGTCGTGAACTCGTCGAACGTCTCGAGATGCTTGGCCTCGCAGTACTCCCGGAGCTGCTCTCTCACCGATGGACCGACATGGCTGTCGGTCGACACCACGATGTACCTGGCGTCAGGGTCCACATCAGCTGGGTTCGAGTTCCCGTTGGTTGTCTCGGACATCACGATCACCTCGCCTCTTTCTCGTCCGGTGGCACCCTAACCCATTGGTGGCACTGAGTGCCACCAATGGGTTAGGGTGCCACCGCGCGTCAGGGATCGGCGCATGGACAGCGGAATGGTTGTGGCAGGTAGTCCCCCTACGGCACCACCACTCGCTTGCCCACTGTGCCGACTCCTGGCGCCTTTCACATCGCATCGAACGGGGGATCATGAAGCATTCGAATCGCAGTTCTTTCGCTAGTCGTCACCTTCGGGTGATCGTCGCGTTCACCGCACTCTGTCTGGTTGCGGCAGGGGCGTGCACCGATGACAGCGACGGAAAGACGGAGACAGGTAGCGACGAGACCGTTCCGGCAGAAGCAGTACAAGATCTGCTCGGGCCCGACGACGTCGCCGCAGGGGAGCCGATCAAGATCGGGATGGTGTCAGAAGGGCGGACCGAAGCTTTCGACAACGCCGACGAGCTCCGCGCAGGCAAGGCGACCGCCGCCTACTTCAACCAGCACAAGGGTGGTGTCGCAGGACGACCCGTCGAGATCGTGACCTGTGAGACAGGCGCCGATCCTTCCAAGGCAGCGGGCTGCGCGAACCAGTTCATCGCCGAGGATGTCGCGGCCGTCGCGCTCTCGCAGTCCGGTTACACCCAGGCGATCTGGGAGCCGCTGCACGCGTCGGGGATTCCCACCTTCTTCTCGCAGGCGTCGGGCAAGGACATCGAATCTGATCCGAACACGACCTTCATGGTTCTGAACCCTGAGGCGACGTTCTTCGGCCTGCCCATCGCCGTCGCTGAGGCTGAACAGGCAGACAAGATCGCCTACGTGGTCATCGACGTTCCCCAGGCCATCGAGATCCTCGAGGCCAGTGGCGAAGAGGTAATGGCCAAAGCGGGCTTGGCCTACGACGTCGTGCGCGTGCCGATCGGCACCGCGGACATGACCGCACAGATGCAGCAGGTGGTTTCCGGCGGCGCCGACGTCGTCCAGGTGCTCGGCAACGACGCCTTCTGCATCGCGGCCTTCCAAGGCCTGGCTGCGGTTGGCTACACCGGGAAGATCACGGCGGTGAACCAGTGCATCACCGACGCGACCCGTGAGGCGATGCCGGCGGGTCTCGAGGGCATCAGCATCCTGTCCAGCCTTGCGATCGGCGACGCCGACGATCCCAGCTATCAGACGTACCTAGCGGTGATGGACGCCTTCGGACAAGACGTCCAGGACGTCGACAACTTCGTTTCCGTCGGCGGCTACGCGGCCGTTGCCGGACTGCTCACGGCTCTCCAAGACCTCGAGGGCGAAGTCACGCATCAGACCGTTGCCGCGGCGATCAAGGCCATGCCGGAGTCGCCTTACCCCGCGGGCGGCGGAATGGTCTACCAGTGCGGAGGCTCTGCCGTAGCGACATCACCGGCGATCTGCACCAACCAATGGCTCCGAGCCGTGCTCGACGCCGAGGGGAACCCTTCGACGTACACGGTTGAAGACTCATCGGGCATTTTCGACTAGCGCCCCCCGGCAGAAGCGGGTGGGGCACCGGTGCCTCACGCAAACGGCGTGGCATTGAAGGCCGACGCTGGAGAACTGCCCCACCCGCTCTTTCGCAAAGCACAGGTTTGAGAGGACCCCGCTCATGGATCTCGACAGGTTCCGGGCTGGTCTCGACGCGTGGCTCGACGAGCACGCGGCCGAGCTGGCGCCCGAGTACCACTACGGCACGCTCGACGACGACATGGCGCAGCTGGCCAAGGTCAAGCAGCTCGCGTTCGACGCGGGCTGGATGCGCTGGGGTTGGCCCGAGCGCGTCGGCGGCCTCGGCGGCTCCACGCTGTTGCGCGGCTACCTCGGTGAGGCGCTCACGGCACGGGGCATCGTCGAGCCCGGTCTCTACTCGATGACCGAGGTCCTGTGCCCCACGATGATCGACTATGCCAGCCCCGAGCTCGCCGCTGAGATGGTGCCGAAGCTCCTGCGGGGCGACGAGACCTGGTGCCAAGGGTTCTCCGAGCCCGACACCGGCTCCAACCTCGGTGCGCTCGCCTGCAAGGCCGGGTCGACCGACGACGGCGCCACCTGGGTCGTCAACGGCCAGAAGGTGTGGACGAGCCTCGCCCAGTTCGCGCAGCGCTGTGTGCTGCTCACCCGCACGGGCACGCCCGAGGACGCGCATCGCGGCATCACCGCGTTCTTCCTCGACATGGACACGCCGGGCATCACGATCCGCCCCATCGAGACCATCCACGGGCGCGACGAGTTCTGCGAGGTCTTCTTCGACGACGTCGTCATCCCCGCCGATCGCATGCTCGGCACCATCGGCCAGGGGTGGTCCGTGGCCATGGACCTCCTCCCGTTCGAGCGCAGCACGGCGCTCTGGCACCGCGGCGCGTTCATCCGCCGCCGCCTCGACGACCTCGTCGCCGCGGCGCCGGCCGGCGCGCTGTCGCCCGAGGAGATCGGCGGCGCCGTCGTCGACCTCTTCTCGCTGCGATCCCGCTCCCGCGGCACGCAGTACCGCATGGACGCGGGCGACAAGCTCGGCCCCGAGACCTCGATCGACAAGATCCTCCTGGCCACCATGGAGCAGACCGTGTTCGAGCTCGGCGCCGACGCGATGTCCACCGACGTGCTGGTGGGCGACGACCCCGAGTCCCAGCACTGGCGCTCGGACTATCTCTACTCGCGGGCGGCCACGATCTACGGCGGCAGCGCCGAGATCCAGCGCAACATCGTCGCCCGCCGCCTTCTCGACCTTGGAGCAGACCGATGATGGACGCCGACGAACGCGAGCTCTTCGCCGACGCCCTGCGGGGCCTGGTGGACGACGCCGGCCGGTCCGACCTCGACAAGTCGCTCGACGACCTCGGCTGGGCCGACGCCCTCGACGCCGACGAGCGCACCGCGATCTCGGTGCTCTTCGAGCTCCAGGGCGCAGCCGGCTCGACCTCGTCCGCCCTCGAGACCGTGCTGCTGGACAAGCTCGGCATCGATACGCCCGACGCTGGCGTCGTGCTGCCATCGCTCGGTGGCGCCGTGCCGCCTGCAACGATCTCCGCCGACGGCTCGGTGAGCATCGAAGGTGTCGGTCTCCGCTCGCTGGCCGGTCGTGCCGAGGCGGTGGTGCTCGCTCAGCGCGACGGTTCCCTGGCATGGGCGACCCTGCCCGTGACTGCACTCGCCGCGACCCCCGTGACCGGTCTCGACCCCGCGCTCGGCCTGGTGACCATCGCCGCGGACGTCAACGGTGTCGTCGACGGCGACTGGCAGACGGCCGCCGGGTCGTGGGACGACGCGGTGGCCGCTGGCCGCCTCGCGCTCGGTCACGAGCTGGTCGGTGCCATGCGCACCATGCTCGACCAGGCACGCACCCACGCCATCGAGCGCATCCAGTTCGACGTCCCGATCTCGAGCTTCCAGGCCGTGCGCCACCGCCTCGCCGAAACCCTGGTCGCGGTCGAGGCCGCCGAAGCAGCGCTCAACGGCGCGTGGACCGACCCCTCGCCGCTCACCGCGGCGATGGCCAAGGCCGTCGCCGGACGCAGCTCGCGCATCGTGCGTCGCCACACCCAGCAGGTGCTGGCCGGCATCGGCTTCACGACCGAGCACGACCTGCACCTGTTCATCCGCCGAGCCCTCATCCTCGACGCCCTCCTCGGCGACGCCCGTACCCTCACCCGCGAGATCGGCGAACAGGTACTGGCCGACCGCCAGACGCCCCACGTTCTGCCCCTCTAGTCCGGTGTCCGGGAGCGTTTAGTCCAATGCCCGACATGGCTGAGCTGGAAGCCGTCGCTTCCATGCCCGAGGTTCGATCGCTGCTCGATCGTCCACGCTCGGCCGGGGGTGGGGTCCTTCGGCTATGACCTTTCCGTTGTCAGGAACCGGCCTGTGGAGCTCGGCTTTGCGCTTCGGCGATCTCGCGGTGTCGTCCGAGGTGGCACCAGAACTCGAGGCGCTGGGATTTTCGGCCTTGTGGATCCCAGACGTAGGCGGCAACGTCTTTGAGGTCCTCGAGACGTTGCTCGCCTCGACCTCCTCAGTCGTCGTCGCGACGGGGATCCTGAACCTCTGGATGCACGAGCCGGCGACGACGGCCGCCGAGTTCCACCGACTCGTCGGCGAGTACGGACCACGACTGCTGATAGGCATCGGAGTGAGCCACGCGCCGCTTGTAGATGCGGTCGAGCCCAACGGATACCGGCGACCCCTCGCAAAGACACGGGAGTACCTCGACGCGCTCGACGCCGCCGTGCATCCCTTACCGGCCACAGATCGCGTGCTCGCCGCGCTGGGACCGAAGATGCTCGACCTGGCCCGGACGCACGCTGGTGGAGTTCATCCGTATCTCGTCACCCCGGCGCATACGGCGACGGCTCGTACGGCGGTGGGTCCAGACCGTCTCGTCGCACCCGAGCAGGCCGTCATCCTCGAGACCGACCCGGACCGAGCACGCGCCATCGCCCGTCAGCACTTGGCGGCCTACCTGTCACTTCCGAACTACGCGAACAACTGGCTGCGCCTCGGCTTCACCGACGAGGACTTCACCAAGGGCGGCAGCGACCGGCTGGTCGACACGCTCATCGCATGGGGCGACGATGACACGATCAGGGCAAAGATCGCTGAGCATCGCGACGCCGGTGCCGATCACGTCTGCATCCAGGTGCTCACCGGGGACCCGGTGACCCATCCAGTCGGGGAGTGGCGACGCCTCGCCGAGATCCTTCTGACCTGAGGCACATCCAAACTGGTGGTCATGCCGGGCAAGTCGTCCTCTGCGTCGGCGATGACCAGCCATCGCAGGTCAATCGGTAACAGGAAAGGTGCGCATCCAGCATGAGCAAATCTGCAGAGTCTGTCGTGAGGGAGTTCTTCGGTGCCTTCGCTGTGTCGAACGTCGATGAGCAGGCCGGCTTCTTCGCCGATGACGCGATCTACGTGGACGGCCCTCGGGGGACCCACCAAGGCATCGATGCGATCAAGACCGAGATCGCGTCGCAGGTCGACATGGTCCCGACCGCCATCTGCGACATCAAGACGCTCGTCGAGCACGACGGCACCGTCATGATCGAACGGGTGGACAACTTCGAATTCGGCGGAGCCCAGTTCGCCCTGGACGTAGCGGCGGCACTGGTGATCGACGCCTCCGGCCACATCGCCCGATGGCGCGACTACTACGACCTGCAATCGATCACCGAGCAGACCGCAGCTGCTCCGGGAAGCTGAACCAGACGTCAGTCCTCTGCAGCGAGCGACGGTGCACCGTCGGCCGTCAGACGTATGTCGTCGATCGCAGATCCGAGAACTCTCGGGGAGCTCAGGTCGCACACGGCCGCGATGTTGTCGGCCAGATCCTCGGCGGTCGCGTGAGCCGGATCGGCCGCGTACCAGCCAAGTCCAGTCCCAAAGATGACCTCGGCGCTGCGCCCCGCAGCCACGGAGAACATCCTCCCCGTGACCTCGCAGCGGCGGTGGCACAAGTAGGTGACGAGCGGCGCCACGTTCTCGGCAGTCAGCTCGCCCACGATTGGCATGAGCGCTCCCAACAGCTCGTCGAGGTACTCGGGGGAGTAGGGCACTCGACCGTGGTCGCCCATCGACGTGCTCAGCGACATCGGCAAGATGGCGTTCGCCTGGATCCCGTGCGCGGCACCCTCCAGTGCCACCACGTTGGACAGCCCGATCAGTCCGCCCTTGGCCGCCGCGTAGTTCGCCGACCACGGCATCCCGAACACCGAAGCGGAGGACGTGAAGACGATGCGGCCGTATCCCGCCGGCATCATCTGCTTGTACGCGGCCTGCGTGAGATCGAACGCGCCGCGGAGGTGCGTTCCCAGGACGGCGTCGAAGTCCTCGGCGGTCATCTCCTCGAACGGTGCGTTGCGGAGCTGACCGGCGTTGTTGACGACGATCTCCACCGAGCCGAAGGCGTCGAGGGCCGCCTGCGTGATCGCCTCACCGGCACCAGGGGCCCCCACCTCGGTGGTGTCGGCAACTGCCCGACCACCACCCTGGTCGATGTCGCGCGCGGTGGTCATCGCCGCGTCGGGCACGAGGTCGTTGCACACCACGGCGGCCCCACGCGCGGCGAGTTCCAAGGCGTAGGCCCGGCCGAGGCCGTTTCCCGCGCCGGTGACGACAGCGACCTCGCCGTCGAATCGGAGCGTTGGGGTCGCGTCCCGCCCCGTGTCGTCGGTCGTTTCGTCGATGCTGGTCATGACGTCGAGGTCCTCGGTCTCATCAGGGGAGCGATGGCGCCACGCAGTCGATGACGGCTGGTCCGGGCGTGGCGAAGCTCTTCGCCAGCTGCTCGGCCAGTTCCTCTGCCGTTGTCGCTCGTGAAGACGGCACGCCCATCGAACCAGCCAGATCGACGAAGTCGATTTCGGGATCCGAGAGATCCAGCATCGCCTTGGCGCGGGGACCGCCGCTGCCGGCTCCCACCCGATCGAGCTCCATGTTCAACACGCCATAGCTCCGGTTGTTCAGCAGCAGCGTCGTCACGTCGAGGCGTTCACGAGCCATCGTCCACCAGGCCTGCGCCGTATACATCGAGCTGCCGTCGGCCTCGAGGGCCACGACTCGGCGTCCGGGACAGGCGACGGCGGCACCGACGGCGACGGGCAGCCCCTGGCCGATGGCGCCACCGGTTAGGCAGAGCCAGTCATGTCGTGGTGCGCCCGCCGTGGCGGGCATCGCATAGACCCCCAGGGTGTTGCCCTCATCGGAGATGATCGCTCCTTCAGGCAAGAGGTGGCCGAGGACATCGCCGATCACTCGCGGTGTCAGCGCTCCCGACGGCAGTTCCGGGCATCTCGCCGCCTCGAGCACCGCTCCGTCGGACGGCGCGCCGATAGCGGCCGCGACCGCTTCCAGCGCGGCAGCTGGGTCGTCGGTGGCGCCGGCGAGGTGGTGCACCTGACAGCCGTCGGGCACGAGATCGCTCGGACGTCCCGGGTACGCGAAGAACGAGACCGGCGACTTGGCGCCGACGAGCACCAGATGCTCTAGGCCCGCGAGTTGCTTGGTCGCGTACTCGGCCAGGTACGCGAGCCGCCCGACCGTCGGAAGGCCGGCGCCGCGCTCGATCCGTCCGGGGAACACCTCGGTGAGGAGCTTGGCCCCGGTGTGGCTGCTCAGGCGGCTGGCGGCGACGAGCGCCCGCTCCCGGCACGCCGAACCGCCGACCAGGATTGCGGCGGGAGCGCCCGAGGTGAGGGCGGCCGCGACCTCGGCGACGGTGTCGTCGGCGGCGGTGGTCGTCCCGTTGGGCGGCCATGGTTCTCCGACGTCGCCGCCCTCGGACCAGCTGACGTCGGCGGGCAGGATCAGCGTCGCCACGCTCCCTGGCGGACCCATCGCCGCAGCGACGGCCTCCGCGGCGTCGGTGCCGATCTCGGCAGGTGTGGCCGTCGAGCGGATCCACGTCGACACGTTTCGGGCCACCGTCTCGATGTCGGATTCGAGTTGGGCGTCGTACTGCTTGTGATAGGTGGCGTGGTCGCCGACGATGTTGACGATCGGGGTCGCCGCCTTGCGCGCGTTGTGCAGGTTGGCCAGACCGTTGCCGAGTCCCGGGCCCAGGTGGAGCAGCACCGCGGCCGGCCGGTCGGCCATGCGCGCGTAGCCGTCGGCGGCGCCGGTGGCGACGCCTTCGAAGAGGGTGAGGATCCCACGCATGTCCGGAACATCGTCGAGAGCGGCCACGAAGTGCATCTCGGACGTGCCGGGGTTCATGAAGCACACGTCGACGCCGGACGCGACCAGCGTGCGAATCAGTGCTTGCGCTCCGTTCATGTCGAGGCCTCGAACATCACACCCGGGTTCAGCACACCGACCGGATCGAACGACGCCTTGATCCTGCGGAACAAGGCCAGCTTCGTCGGATCCTCCAGTTCCTCGTACCAATGCCGTTTCGCCCGGCCGATGCCGTGCTCGCCGGAAATCGCGCCGCCGAGAGCGATGCCAGCCTCGAACAGCGACAGCATCAGCTTCTCCCGGGCCTCGTCATCAGGTTGGTACACCGAGAGGTGGACGTTGCCGTCGCCGGCATGACCACACGCCACGATCGTGCTCCCCGTCGCGTCGCCGGCTTCGGCCACCGCAGCCATGTACTGCGGAATGCTCGCTCGGGGCACGACCATGTCGACAATGTCATTCGCGCCAGCGCCCTTCGCCGCCCAGAAGGCGCGTTCGCGACCTTCGATGAGTCGAGCGCCCGCGTGCGAGGGGAGCACATAGACGTCGAGCGCACCGAGATCGCTGGTGAGCGTGGCGAGCTCCTCGACGTCCTCGTCGAGCCGATCGGCCCGACGCTGCTCGAGGACCACCACGAGATAGGCGAGCGCCTGCTTCTTGATGTCGGGATCGATGCCCAGATCGACACCGGTCATCTTGACGATTCCGGCCATCGCGGTGCGATCGATGTACTCGACGACGAGCGGGCCGACCCCGCTAGCGACGATCTTGGGAACCGCGTCGGAGATCTCGTCGACGCTGCGGAACGGAGCGAGCAACGTCGCGGCGTGCGCGGGCCGTGGATAGAGCTTCAGGGTCGCCTCCGTCACCACGGCGAGGGATCCCTCCGAACCGATGATCAGCTGCGTCAGGTCGTAACCGGTGCTGGCCTTGACGAACTTGCCGCCTGTCGCAATGGTCTCGCCCGTGCCGAGCACCGCGGTCAGGCCGAGCACGTGGTGACGGGTGACCCCGTACTTCACGGCCCGCATCCCGCCCGCGTTGGTCGCGACGTTGCCGCCAAGTGAGGCACTGCTCTCGCCGGGGAACACGGGATAGATCAACCCGAGCGGCGTCAGGGCCTCATCGAGCTGGTGCAGGGTCACACCAGGCTCGACGACCGCCACATGGTTGTCTTCGTCGATCTCGAGAATCGCCGTCATCCGGGCGAACGAGATGACGACGCCACCCGCCACGGGCGTGCACGCACCGGACAGCCCCGTTCCTGAACCCCGGACCGTGACCGCTACGCCCTGTTCCGCGCACAGGGCGACGACCGCCGCCACCTCGGCGGTCGTGCTCGGACGCACGACCGCGGCCGGCAGCGCAGCGGGGACAGTGAGGCACTCATCATGGGTGTCGTCATCCGATATGGCCGCGCCGACGTCGACGTTCGCCTCGCCGACGATCTCGACCAGCGCGTCGCTCAACTCGGCGATGTCCACCTCCGACACGGTCACCGGCCAACCCCGTCAACCTCGCATCGCCCCACGCCCGCGGCTCGAACCCGACGCCGCCTGTGCCCCACCCCGTCCTCGTGCATGCGCCGACAGTAACCCGTGGTGGCACTCAGTGTCACCACCCGCTACGTTCAGCCGCTAGGACGCTGTTGAACAAGTCGCATCTTGGTTGGTGGTCGTAGCCTGCGTGGTGGGTCCGGGGAATGGCTGAACCGAACAGTCAGTGCTGAGGCTGCGAGCTGACGACCCTGGTCGGGTTGAACCCGTAGGTGAGGTGCCTTCTTTGCCTCCCCGGGCCCGCTTCAGGCGAGGGTCCAGTTGCGGCCGTTGTGGTCGAGGCCGAGGTTGACCAGGCGGCGGAGGTTGAGCGCGGCGACACGATGCGCGAGGCCGAGTTGGTTGCGTTCGATACCGCGGTAGCGGACCCGGCGGTGGCCTCGGGCGACGAGCCAGGCGATGGAGCGTTCGACCATCGGGCGCCATTGGCGGTAGTCGTCGATGAAGTCGCCGTCGTTCCATGCCTGGCGGGCTTGGACCAGGACCGCGTCGTGCTCGCCGATCTTGAGGGTTCGGCCGGTCTTGCTTGTGGTGCAGCGGTGACGTTCGGGGCAGTCCCGACAGATCGCTCCGAAGGTGACGGCGCCCGACGCGGTGATGGACCGGGTGTGGCCTGCGGGGCAGGTCGCGGTGCGGGCCTGGTGATCGATGAGGAAGTCGTCGCGGTCGAACCCGCCCGGGACCGGTCGGCGCAGCGGGATCGCTTTGATCGCGGCTCGGTGCCGCCGGCGGTGCAGTTCGACGCGGACCTCGGCCGATCCGTACGCGGAGTCGGCGAGCACCTGCATGCCCCGCTTCTCGTCGTCGAGCAAGGCGATGCCGGTGGGTCCGTCGCCGGCGTTGGCTGGCGTGAGCGCAGTGGCGGTGACGATGCCGGTCTCGGGCTCGACCGCGATGTGGGCCTTGTAGCCGTCGCGGTAGACCGACCGGGACTTGTGCATGTGGCGGCTGTCGGGATCGACCGTCGAGATCACCCGATCGGGGGCGACCCGCTGCGCGATGCGCCACGTTCCTTCGCCGTCACCGGGTTCCACGTCCTGGCCCGCGACCAGGGCGAGGAGACCGACCGCGTTGGCCTGTTCGTCGCTGAGCTCGATCCCGGCGGTGGCGTCGATGATCGCCAACGCGTCGTTGACCAGCCCGCTCACCAACGCGTCCTTGGCGTCGGGGTCGTCCCATGCGCACACCGGCTTGCCCGACGCGTCGTAGTCATGCGCTGACACGTCGACCGCGGCGGCTTCGGGGACCAGGCGACGGACACGGCGGATCGCGGAGACCAGCTGGGTGACGGTGTCTTGGGTCGCGACGGCGTCGTCGAGCAGCGTCGAGTCCAACGCCCGCCGCTTGCGGCCCTTCAACACCCCGGTCTGATCGACGACCTCGCGGACCGCGTCGAAGATCCGCTCGGGTCGTTCGGATCGGCGCAGCCGGGTCCGCCAGTAGGTCAACACCGAGTAGTTGATGCCCTCATCGTCGAGCGCGAGCCCAGCCGCGACCTTCCAGGAGATGTCGGTCCGCAACGCCTTGGCCGCGTCACGATCGGACAGGCCCTCGAGCGCTTGGAGGACCAGCACCGTCGCGATCACATCGCCGGGCACCGATGGCCGGCCCCGCCCCGAGCTGAACAAGTCCTCAAACATCTCGTCGGGGAACAGCTCCCGGCGATGATCGGCCAAGAACGCGTGGACCGAGTCGTCTGCAACGAGGTGCCGACACAGCGCCGCCGCGTCCAACAACTCCCGGTCAGGATCGCTTCGACCTTGCATCCCACCATTCTTTTCGATCCCCGCAACAAACGCGAGCACCGACGGCAGGATTCTTCAACAGTCTCCTAGGGGAAATCAGGGGGTTCCACATGCCTGCGTCCTTCGGGGCCACATCCACGACGACCGAGGTTCTCGACGGCATCGACCTCGAGGGAACACGCGTGCTCGTCACCGGCGTCTCCTCGGGTCTCGGCCTCGAGACGGCTCTCGCCGCCGCCGCCCGAGGCGCGTCGGTCGTGGGGGCGGTCCGCGACGTGGAGGCGGCTCGAGCCGCCATCGCCGCCCAGGGCGACCTCCACATCGACCTGGTTGCGTGCGACCTCGGGTCCCTCGACAGCGTGCGCAGATGCACCGAGAAGCTGCGGGCCCGCAACGATCCCTTCGATGTCATCATCGCCAACGCCGGGGTCATGAACTGCCCGTTCGGTCACACCGTCGACGGATTCGAGACGCACTTCGGTACGAACCACCTCGGTCACTTCGTCCTCGTCAACCGGCTGGTACCTCTGCTCCGCGACGGAGGACGCGTCCTCACGCTGACCTCGGCCGCACATCAGTCCGCCGACGTCGATCTGGACGATCCAGGCTTCGATCACGGCACGTACAACCCGTTCTGGGCCTACGGCCGATCGAAGACAGCGAACGTCCTGTTCGCCATCGAGCTCGACCGTCGACTGGGCGATCGTGGCATCCGCGGGATCGCCGTGCAGCCCGGTGGGATCCCAACCGCGCTGCTCCGGCACACGACGCCCGAGATCCTCGAGCAGATGATCTCCGAAGCCTGGGACCCAGAGGTCGACGGCGACTTCGAGCCTGTCGTGAAGACCGTCGAGCAGGGCGCGGCGACCACGGTGTGGGCCGCCTTCGTCGCTCCGGCCGAGGAGGTTGGAGGTCGCTACTGCGAGGACTGCCAGGTCGCGGCCGTAACCGAGACCGGCAATGACGGGGTGCGGCCCTACGCCGTCGATCCTGAACCGCCCTGGGTCTGATGGAGACTCGGGTTATTGGTTTCCAACCCCGGCGGGGTCGGCCTGTGGGGCAGCGTAGAACGCTGCCTCGAACTCTGCGGGTGGCACGTCGTCGCAGTGGCTGTGGAGCCGGTCGTGGTTGAACCAGTGCACCCACGTGAGGGTCTCGAGCTCGAGTTGGTCGACGTCGTCCCAGCCGTTCGCGTCGGGCCCGTACACGCACTCGGTCTTGTAGAGACCGTTAGTCGTCTCAGCAAGAGCGTTATCGTACGAATCCGCGACCGTTCCGATGCTCGGTCGTGCTCCGATCTCGTCGAGGCGTTCGGTGAATCGCACAGAGGTGAATTGCGACCCGGCATCGCTGTGTGTGACCAGTCCGACGAGACGGTTCCCGCCTCGCGATCGTCGGGCCATCTCGAGCGCGTCGAGGACCATCTCGGTGCGCATGTTGCTGGCGACGCGCCAGCCGACGATGCGGCGGGAGAATGCGTCGACGATGAAGCACACGTAGGCCATGCCCGAACGGGTCGGCACGTAGGTCAGGTCGGTGACCCACAACGCGTCGGGTCGGTCCGCCTTGAAGTTCCGGTTCACCAGATCCGGCGCCCTCGTCGCGTCCGGGTCCGAGACGGTCGTGAAGACCTTCTTGCGGCGCCGCGACACACCACAGATGGCCAACTCACGCATCAGCCGGCCCACCTGGTCCCGGCCGACGTCATGGCCGGCACGCCGCGCGGCCTTCCACAGCTTGTGCGCCCCGTAGACCTTGCGGTTCGCGACCCACATGGTGAACAGCACCTGCATCAGCACCGCGTCACGGACCGCTCTGGCCGACGGTGCCAACTCGCGGCGTTTCGCTGCGTAGTACGAGCTCGGAGCCACCTGCAGAACCTTGCAGATGGGCCCGACACCGAACTCGTCACGATGCTCGTCGACGAAGCCGACGAGCACGTTCATCGGCGGTCGAGCTCCGCCTGGGCGAAATACGCCGACGCCTTGCGCAAGATCGCGTTCGCTCGCTCGAGCTCACGGTTGCGCTGCTCGAGATCCTTGATCAACTCGGCGTCCTCCGACGACCGGCCCGGCCGGACGCCATCGTCGATCTCGGCCCGCTTCACCCAGCCGCGCAGCGACTCGACACCGATGCCGAGCTGGTCCGCGACCCGCTTGACCGTCCCGTGGTCCGTGCCGAGCTCCTTGCGGAGCTGGAACACCGCGCGCACCGCCCGCTCCTTCTCCGCCTCGCTGTACCGACGCGTCGTCGGCTTCCCAGATGATCCCTGTGTAGGCATAGCTCCAGTCTCGTTTCCAAGATCAGGAGCCTCCAACGAACCCAGGGCGATTCATTGCCGGTCACGCCGACCCACCGGGCAGATCGGTCCCCAGGAAGGTTGGCGTCCGGATGCGGAGAGCGACGCGATCGTTCGAGGTAGTGCATTGGGTCGATGAGGTCCCCGTATGGCGACCGCAGCCCAAGGAGGGTGTGATGAATCGTGCAATCCCGCTACCCAAGCTCACCTACTCGACCAGAGAGGTTGCGACGATGCTCGGCGTGTCGCGGCCAACGGTCGATCGCATGGTTCGCGATGGGGTGCTCCCGTCCCTCGATCTCGGTGACACGCGTCGGACGGTGATCCCCGCGTGGGCGATCGAGGAGATGCTTCAAGCGGACGGCAATGGTGCCCGCCGCCAATCGGCTTGATCGCTACTCAGTCGTCCAGCAGGCCGTCGAGGATGTCTGCCGCGGCGCGGTCCTTCTCCGGCATGAAGTGTCCATAGACGGTCATCGTGATGCTGGGGTTGGAGTGGCCGAGGCGACCAGCGACCGTGCGGGGGTCGACGCCGGCGCCAAGCAGTTGGGTGGCCACGTAGTGGCGGAGGTCGTGGAGGCGTACGCCATCGAGTCCTGCTTTGCGGCGCAGTGTGTTCCACCGTCGGGTGGCACCGTCCGGGCGCCAGGGCTCACTGCCGTTCAGTTCGGACGCGAAGACGAACCCGTCGTCGGCGAGGGCAACCCGAGCGAGGGATGCGCGCTCCTCGCAGAGGGCTCGATACGAACGGAGTCGCCTCGCTGTCGAGTCCGCCAGCGCGACCTTCCACTTGAGACCGGTCTTGGTCCCGCGCTCAACGAGGCCGACGCCTTCGCCTCCGTGCACGATGGCGCGCTCGAAGGTGATGGTCTCCTTCTCCAGATCGATATCCGACCAACGAAGTGCGATGAGCTGCGAACGTCGAGCGCCTGTTGTTGCCGCGAGGCGGACGTACATGGAGAAGTCAGGGTCGTACTCGTCGACGAGCTTCATCGCTCCGATGAGGTCGTCAGGGGCTGGGGGAGTGATGCGACCCGGTGGCAGCTTCGGTGGCGTCGCGGCGTGAGCCGGATTGGTCGCGATCAATCCCCATTTGATGGCCTGCTCGAACGCGGCGTGCAGGACGATGTGCACCCGGCGGACCGACGCCGCCGTGAGCGGACCTCCGTCCTCGCCACCACGGCGGCGCAGCTCGCCGTACATCGCGTCGAGATCGGCGGCCCGGATCTTGGACAGCTTCTTGCTGCCGATCCGCGGGTCGATCTTCAGGCGGATCTGGCGCTTGTACTCGAGCGTCGTCTTCGGCGACCAGTCGGGCGAGCGCGCCTCGACCCACCGAGCCAACAGCTCTCGCACCGTCGGGTCGTCGCCGAGGTTGATCCGTCCGTGCTCGATCTCGACGATGAACTCGGCCAGCGCCTGGTCGACGGTCTTCTGTCCAGCCTTGGTGTGCGGGGCGTGAACCGTGCGCGTGACGATCACTCGCTTGCCGGTGAGCGGGTCAGTTCCGGCATCCGCTTGGATCTGCCAACTGCCTGGTGCCCGCTTGCGGGCGGTGCCCTTCATGGGAAAAAGGCTACCCATACATCGGACTTACGCTGTCTTTTATGCTGTCTTTTGCATGACGAGCGTGTCAGCGAAACACATAACCGCAGGTCAGAGTGGTCGGGGTGGGGAGATTCGAACTCCCGGCCTCCTGCTCCCAAAGCAGGCGCGCTAACCAAGCTGCGCTACACCCCGTTATCGGTGGACGTCGAACCTTAGCGGAGGTCTCCGAACCCTCCGCCGGCGCTGCCCGTCGCCGCCGAGGTCGGCGCAACGCCCACAACGGGTCACCCGCTGTGCACGATCCGTCGGTTCGCCTCTTCACAAGGCCACGACGACGACCCACACGATCGGGACCCACGGAAACAAGGCGATGCCGTAGCCCTGGCAGAACACGCGCCGCTTCGTCCCGTGGGAGGCGAACGACGCGGCGAACAGGGCGACAAGGCGCGGCGGAACCGTGCACGTCGAGCAGGGCGACGACCGCCGCGACGGCGAGCGCGACCGCGACGGTCGTCCCGTCGAAGTGGACGACACCGCCGAACACGACGGAGGCAACGGTGTTCGGCGCGGTCGCGATGGAGTGCATCCCGCCACGATGGGCCGCACATCACCGCACGACCATCGGAAGCTTCCCCCGGCCGTCCTGGGGGAAGCCACGAATCGTCAGCTTGGGGACCGGGTCATCAGCGTCGGGACCGAGCCTCAGCCCGCGAGGATCTTGGCCTTCTGGGCGTCGAACTCGTCCTGGGAGAGCACGCCGCCGTCGAGCAGCGCCTTGAGCTTGGTGAGCTGGTCGACGACCGAATCCTCGTTGGCCGCCGCCGGGGGAGCGGGCGGGGCAGGGGCGTTCTGCTGGGCGGCCTGCTGCGCCTGGAGGTCGGCGATCTGGGCGTTCTGCTCGGCCTCGGCCTCACGCTTCTTCTGGTTGTTCTTGCCGACGGCGTAGGCACCGCCGGCGACCATGGCACCCCGCATCAGGGGGCGGCGACGTCGCATCATCTGGTTGACTCCTCGGTTCGTTGGAATTTCGTGGGACGGTGGTTTCGGAGCTCGATCAGGCGTCGGCGATGATGGCGCCCAGCTCGACGAGCTCGAGGGGGTGCACCCACATGTCGATGATCGGCTCACCGCCGACGGCTTCGATCTTCTCGCTGAGCGGGATGGCCCACGTGTGCTCGAGGAGGAGGACGGCGGCCGCTGCGCCGTTGGGAACCTCGTCGAGGACGTCGATCACGTCGAACTCGCCGATGACATGGCCGCTCTCGGCCACCTTGGCGGCACCGAGTGCCGCGCCGGCCTCCAAGCCTTCTTCGCCGTAGGCGCCGAGCCCGATGAGCCCTCCGATCAGCGCGCCGAGCTGCTCCATCTCCTGGGCTGCGAGCTCGGTCACCTCGACCGTGGTGACGGTTCCGTCGTCTGCCTTCTGCACGACCGACGCGTCGAGGAGCCGGATGATCCCCGCGTTCGACAGACGATCGATCTCCTCGACGACGCTGCCGTCGAAGCGGGGCTCGTCGAAGACGATGACCATGAGTTGTACCGGGCCGAGGCTCATATCGAGGGCTGCTCCCTGGGTTGTGGGTTGTTTCCCGCAACGTAGTCCCAGCCAGCGGCCGGTGTGCGCGGTGCTCGATCCGTCGGAGGGGTGCCCGCTGCCGACGATGGAAAACGCGCTAACAATGGGTCACGGTTCGCTGGCGTGGTGGAAAGACCACGGAGCGAGGGTCGAGTCCGTCCGGGAGAGGGAAGTTCGTACCGTGCGTCGCATCTTGTCGGTGGTCCTGGTCGTGCTGGGTGTCACCACGGTGGTGATGGTTGCGTCGCCGGCGGTGCCGGCCTCGGCCGCGACCCCCGTCGTCGTCGGGCCCACCACGGTTGCCGAAGCGGGCGAGTACCGCACCGACGTGTGGGGAGATCCGTGGGACTTCTCCGGCGAGTCCGATGCCGTGCCCCCGTGGCACACCGATCCGCACAAGAAGGGCAAGGTCACCTCGATCAGCGGGGGTCAGCTGCACGTCTCGGGCCCTGGTGACTGGTTCGAGGTGCTCCAGACCCTCGCCTATCCGCCGACGGCGACCGACGCGCTGAGCCGACCGCTCGACACGTCGAAGTACCAGCGCGTGTCGTTCCGCATGTGGTCCGCGTCGGCGCGGCCCATCATGTTCCAGTGGTACGACTGCGAGTTGGCGATCGACTGCGACTCGCAGGGCGAGCTCTGGTTGCAGCAGGGGTGGCACACCTACGACATCGACCCCGCCACCATGCCGCTGTGCTGCGGGCAGACCCAGCGCAGGCATCCGTGGAACCGGCCCGTCGGCGGCATCCGCCTGTGGACGGGTGACAACCAGGCCGTCCACCTGGACTGGTTCCGCATCTACGAACCCACGACCGCACCCACGTCGGTCGACGTGGGGCCCGAGAGCGTGGACGAGGTGTGGTGGGACGCCGACAACAACCAGAACAACAACGTCGACTCGCCGACCGCCGACGTGCTGTCGGGCCCGGTCGCGGCGAACGGGACCGTCGCGTTCGACACCGACGCCTACCCGCCGGGCACCTACCGCTTCTACACCGTCAAGGCTGGCGTGAAGTCGCCCTACTCGGAGCCCGTCACCGTCAACCCCAAGCCCCTGCCGGTGATCATCGACCCCGACATGGCGGGCGGGGACGACTGGGCGTCGGTGGTTCGGCGCGACCCCTGGGACTTCTCCCAGCTCGGCGACCTCTCGGGTTGGGCCAACACCGGACCGGGCAACCCGGCTCCGTCCATCAGCAACGGCGTGTTGAACGTGAACCCCGCCGGATCGGACATACCAGGTGATTCGTCGATCACCTTGTCCACGCCGACCGACATCGACGCCCGGCTCTACCATCGGCTGTCGGTCCGCCAGCTGCTGACCGGCAACTTCGACCTCGGCCACGGTCCCGGGGGTGGCACGATGGGTCGGTTCCTGTGGCAGGACGAGACATCACCGCCGCACGCTCCCTGGCGCAACAGCCAGGACATCATCGAGAAGACCGGCGTCTGGAACACCATCACGCTCGACCTGCACACCAACCCCCGATCGGCGATCGAGGACGAGACCTCGCCGGATCGCCGCGGTGTGGGCGTACCCGGCCGGGAGCGGATCACCGAGCTGCGGTGGGATCCCCACGAGGACCCCGGCGGCCGGCGCTACTCGCTCGACTGGATCCGCCTCGCCCGCAACGATCGGGGCAAGCCCAACTTCGGGGTGCGCTTCGAGGACCGACGATGGGTCGACGGCACGGTGGCCGACATCTACCTCGACACCGATGCGGTCGGCTTCAACGGCACCAGGATCGCCAGCGACATCCCGGTGCGGCAAGGGACCAACACCTACAACCTCCGCCAGTCCGTGCTCGCCAGCGGCACCCGATACGTGTACATCGTCATGAAGTCGCCGCTGGGCACCCAGACCGCGACCTACTCGAGCGGTCCGGTCGACATGGGCACCTGGAACGGCTTCATCGACGTCCCGCCTTCGCACGCCTTCCGCTCCCAGATCGACTGGCTCACCGCCGAGCTCATCGCCGAGGGCTACGACGACAACTCCTTCCGTCCCAGCGGTCCCGTCTCGCGCCAGGCTGTCGCATCCTTCCTCTGGAAGTACGCGGGGTCGCCTGCCTCCGGGGGCTCCTCGTTCCCCGACGTGCCTCCGGGGCACGTCTTTCACAACCCGATCCGCTGGCTCGTCACCCAGCAGATCGCGACCGGGTTCGGTGACGGGACCTTCAAGCCGACGGCACCGGTGACCCGCCAGGCGCTCGCGTCCTTCCTCTACAAGCTGGCCGGGTCACCGCCGGTCGACGTGGGTACGAGCTTCAAGGACGTCCCCGGCAACCACCCCTTCGCGGCGGCGATCACGTGGCTCGCCCAGAAGCGGATCGCCAGCGGCTACGACGACGGGACGTTCCGCCCCGGTGCCGTGGTCTCCCGCCAGGCGGTGGCGTCGATGGTGGCCAAGTACGCCGCCCTCCAGGAGTGAACCACGGGTCAGCGTGCCGAACCGTCGCCCACTGAGCTGAACGCTGCACCTCGGCGGAAGTAAGGTCCGCGCCATGACGAACGGCTTCACCGGGTTCAACCTCAGCACCGTCCTCGACACCGTGGCCCACGCGGTGCCCGACAGCGAGGTCCTCATCTGGCGTGACCGACGCCTGACCTTCGGGCGGTTGAACGAGCGCGTGAACCGGTTGGCCAACTACCTGGTGGCACAGGGCCTCGGGGCCCACAGCGACCGCGTCGGGCTCGGCGGACACCAGTCCCATCAGGATCACCTCGGGCTCTACCTCCGCAACGGCAACGAGTACGTCGAAGGCATGTACGCCGGCTACCGCGCCCGGGTCGCCTCGTTCAACGTGAACTACCGCTACGTCGAAGAAGAGCTCGTCTACCTCCTGCGCGACTCCAAGGCGAAGGCGCTGCTCTTCCACGCCGACTTCGCCGAACGGGTCGCGGCGGTGCGCGACCAGCTGCCCGACCTCCAGGTGCTCATCCAGGTCTCCGACGATTCGGGCCAGCGGCTGCTCGACGGCGCGGTGGCCTACGAGGACGTCCTCGCCTCGTCGTCGCCCGAGCACCCCGCGACCGAACCGTCGCCCGACGACCTCTACATCCTCTACACCGGCGGCACCACCGGGATGCCCAAGGGCGTGCTGTGGCGCCACGACGACATCTTCATCCAGGCCATGGGCGGCCGACCCTTCGGCGCCCCTGACCCGATGACCTCCTACGACGAGATCATCACCGCGGCGGTCGACGGCGGTGGTGGCATGCGGATCCTGATGATCCCGCCGTTCATGCACGGAGCGGCCCAGTGGGCGATGTCCCACGCGATCACCAACGGCGGGGCGATCGTCCTTCCGGACGACAACACCAAGCTCGACGCCGTCGACGCGCTCACCGTGTGCGCCCGCGAGCGCGCCATCTCGCTACCGCTGGTGGGCGACGCCATCGCCCGCCCCCTCATCGACGAGCTCGAGGCCAACGGCGAGAAGTACGACCTGTCGCTCGCCGCGGTCACCAACGGCGGAGCGCCGCTCACCCCTGGGCTCAAGGACCGGATCCTCGCGGCGCTGCCGAACATCTTGCTCATGGACGCGGTCGGTTCGTCCGAGACGGGCATCCAGATGCAGCACTACTCGGCGGCGGGGGAGAAGGCCACCACCGGTTCGTTCCAGCCGAGCGCCGACACGATCGTGCTCGACGCGGAGCTCACCCGTCGGCTCGAGTCGGGCGAGGACGAGATCGGCTGGCTGGCCCAGCGGGGCTACGTCCCGCTCGGCTACCTCGGCGATGCGGACAAGACCGCCCGCACGTTCCCGGTGATCGACGGCGTGCGCTACTCGGTTCCCGGTGACCGGGCGCGTCTGCTGCCCACCGGCGAGATCGAGCTGCTCGGACGCGATTCGGTCACGATCAACTCGGGTGGCGAGAAGATCTACGCCGAGGAGGTCGAGCGAGCGGTCGCCGAGCATCCCGACGTGTACGACGTCATCGTGGTCGGTCGCCCGTCGGAGCGGTGGGGCAACGAGGTCGTCGCTGTGGTCCAGGCGCGTGAGGGCGCGTCCCCCGATGACGAGAGCCTGCTCGAGGAGTGCGCCAAGCACATCGCCCGCTACAAGTTGCCCAAGGCCTTCGTGCGTCGCGACAAGCTGGTGCGGTCGCCTGCGGGCAAGGCCGACTACCGGTGGGCCACGCAGCAGGCCGCGAAGGAAGCCGAGGGCGCGTGATGGACACGATCGTCGACGACCTTGCCGATGTCGTCGGCCGCGCCGCCGGGCGCGCCGGCGTCGAGGTGCCCTCCCCGGGTGGCGACGAGGGCGGGGGCCTCAGCACGCTGGTCCGCCCGGATGTCACCATCGAGCCCTCGGATCCCGATCTCGAGGAGGACGAGGGCAACGTCGCCCACATCGTCAAGGTCAAGCGCGGTGAGGACGCCCAGGCGAAGGTGCTCGAGGCCCGCATCACCGGCACACTGATCGAGGCGCTGTGCGGTCACATCTGGGTTCCTGCCCGCGACCCCCGCCAGCTCCCCGTGTGCCCGAAGTGCAAGGAGATGTACGACCTCTACCGCAGGTTCAACGGCAAGCTCCCCGAAACACCTTCCGACTGAGGGGCAGCGGCGGCTGCGAGTGAGTGCGGATCAAGCCGTTACACTCGCCGGACTGTGAAAACAACTGTCGAGCCCCTCGAGGGCAACAAGGTCAAGCTGTCCGTCGAGGTCGAAGAGGCGGAGTTCGAATCCGCCATCGACGATGCCTTCCGCAAGATCGCACGCGAGGTCAACATCCCCGGGTTCCGTCCCGGCAAGGCTCCCCGCCGCGTGCTCGAGGCTCGCATCGGAAGCGAGGCTGCCCGAGGCCAGGCGCTCAACGACGCCTTGCCCGAGTACTACGCCTCAGCCGTGCGCGAGCACGATGTCGACGTCATCGCCGCGCCGGAGATCGACATCACCAGCGGTGAGGACGACGGCACCATCGTCTTCGATGCGGTCGTCGAGATCCGACCCACCATCCTCGTGCCGGGCTACGGGGGGCTCCGGGTCACGATCGCGTCGCCCAACCCCAGCGACGAGGAGATCGACGCGCAGATCGAGCGCCTTCGCACCCAGCAGGGTGAGCTGGTCGTCGTCGAGCGTCCCGCGGCCACCGACGACTTCGTCACCATCGACGTGGCCGGCTCGCAGGACGGTGAGCTGCTCGAGGGCTTGAGCGCGGACGACTACTCGTACCAGGTCGGCGCCGGTCTCATCGTGCCCGAGCTCGACGAGCACCTCACGGGCGCGTCAGCGGGCGACGAGGTGTCGTTCGACGCCGACCACCCGAACGATCCCGACGAGCCCGACCTGCACTTCGAGATCTCCGTCAAGGAGGTCAAGGAGCGCGTGCTGCCCGAGCTCGACGACGACTTCGCCAAGGAGGCGTCGGAGTTCGAGACCCTCGCCGAACTGCGCGAGGACCTCGTCAACCGCATGGCGACGGTCCGCAAGATGCAGGCCAACATGGCGCTGCGCGAGAAGGTCGGCGAGGCCCTCGCCGAGCTCGTCGAGGACGAGGTGCCCGAGGCGCTCGTCACCTCCGAGATGCAGGAGCGGCTCAACGACCTGGGCATGCGCCTCCAGGCCCAGGGCATGGGCCTCGAGCAGTGGCTCGGCGCCACCGGTCGGTCCCAGGAGCAACTGCTCGACGAGCTGCGCGACACCGCAGCCATGTCGGCGAAGGTCGACCTCGCCCTGCGCGCCGTCGCCGCCGCCGAGTCGATCGAGGCCACCGACGAAGACCTCGACAGCGAGTACGCCCAGGTCGCCGAGCGGCTCGAGCTGAGCGTCGACAAGGTGCGCAAGCAGTTCGAGAAGGCCAACCAGATCTCGGCGATCCGCACCGACATCGCGAAGCGCAAGGCGCTCGACTGGTTGGTCGATAGCGTCGAGATCGTCGACGAGGACGGCAACGCCATCGACCGAGCCGACCTCGAGGTCGCATCGGACGACGATGACGACCAGATCGACGAAGAGGTCGACGACGCAGTCGACACCGAAGCCACCGACGAACAAGACGCAGAGGACGGCGAATGATCGCTCCGCAGAGCTACCTGGTTCCCACGGTCATCGAGCAGACCAACCGTGGCGAGCGCGGCTACGACCTGTACTCGAAGCTGCTGAAGGAGAACATCATCTTCATCGGCACGCCGATCAACGACG